>JAQVHJ010000062.1 GCA_028696285.1 bacterium | reverse complement strand
TGTCCTGGCCTGGAGGAATAATAAATTCATCATTAAAATTATTATCCTGCCACATATAAAATGAACTCTCGTTACTATCTATCGAAAATCCTTTTAATTTAACTTTAATCTTTAAATTCTGGCTGGATATTCTTTTATTATGTATTTTTACAAACAAAATCTCAGTAAATTTTTGAGGATAGTATTCATTATAATTAATTTCAATATCCTGATTATCAAAGGCTCCATTGCTATTTGAATCATTGTAAACTTGTATTTCTAAATCAGGTAAATTCGCTCCGCATGGAATATCATTTACAAGCCGGGTATCGGGAGGATCGGTTGCAAGGAATGATTCAACCTTACCTGTTCCGGGAACGGGATCTCGTTCTTTGGGTACGCTTGTTAAAGTTAAAACAGTCGGATTGGATTCCGGTATAATGACTTTTATGGAAGCAATTCCTTCTGCATTTGACCGGACAGGATAGACCGGGTCAGAATCATATTCGGTATAGATTCCATTGCCTTCTAATACAAGGTCACCTTCCAAAACCTTGAAAAATACGGGAACTCCTTTTATTCCATCCCCGGAACACGGGGATTTAATCTTAACCGATAATTCATAAACGTCATTGCCGGATTCATCTAATCCAAGAGATTCACAGTTACTGTTCTCCAAAATATTAAAGTCACCGGAATTGTAACCAATCTCCCTTTCGAATAATATTATTATATCCTTACCTTTTACTTCCCGGGATGTAAACCCGGTCAATTTATCCCAGCTGAGCTTTGCAACTAAATTAAAATCACACCCTCCGACCTGATATACAAAACTCCGGTTATCGCTAAAGTCTTTCGTATATTCAATTAATTGATCTATCTTCTGCTGCCACTGCGCAGAATCATCTGCCGGACCGCAGGTATAACTGCCAAGTGTATAATAATGCTGCGCACTGTAACCGCAGCCATTATAAAATAAAACTGCATTTGTTGCATACCCGTACTTTATCCCCCAGCTTAGAGTATATATAATCTCAATCGGCCCAGGGTCTATATACCTGATCTGAGTATGGGTACCCAGGGGAATAAAATCTTTTGGGAAATAAATGCACATTGCATTGCCGAGCCAGTCAAATACAATATCCTCCGGTTCAATTACCGCAACAGCAACCGGTTCAAAACTCTGAGCCCGTTGATCTGGTGAATTTTCGGTAATATAATCCTTCTGCTTCTCCGTTAAATCTGTAAAGGAAATCACCTCAACAGAGCCCGGGGTATCTTCAAAAGGATTCACTGCACTTTTTGTGTTTAATGGATTACATAGAATAGAATAGAATAGAATAGAATAGAATAGAATATAAGCTCCAGTTGAAAAGTTTGCTCATCATAAAACCCTCCAAAAACATAAAACTTTAGAAAAGTATACCAGATTAAAATAAATAAGTCAAGCATTTTATTAAAACGGGTGTTTCTCCATTTATTTTATTAAATTTAATTTAATTAATCAACAAACAAGAGATTGATTTATAAATGATTTTTTTTAATGAATTTATTCTAAATATGTTTGTAGGCCGTGGTTTTAACCACGGTATACTGAATAATAAACAATCAGGAATTTATTCCTGATATGGATTCCATAGTCCGATTAATCGGACTGAAACACGGGCTGAAGCCCGGATATTTTTCTGTTCATTAACACCCGGGTTAAAACCCGGGCCTACATATATAAGAACAATAAATTGTTTAATTATTAATAACACCCAGGTAGATTGACACAATAAACTTCGTTTATTTCGCAATGACATTACCTGGGCAGAGCAATGCACCCTACGTGGTGCTATTGCCTACATACGGAAGAACAATAAATTGTTTAAATTACCCAGGTAGATTGCCATGGCCCTTCGCTTCGCTCCTGTTCTCGCAATGACATTACCTGGGCAGGGCAATGCACCCTACGTGGTGCTATTGCCTATATATCAATAATTATAGATTTTAACCGCAAAATTTTGGGGAAACTCCTGTTTTTTGAAAATTTCCTTGAATTTTTCTCTTTTATATGATATAATTTAAAAATAATTATGGAAAATATAAATAATGAAAAACCAATTTTTGAATGGACGGTTCTGCCGGCAAAAAAGAATGTACTAAAGACTGTTCTTTTCCTTATTATTTTCAGCGTGGTAATATTCCTGATTCAATTGTCTTTTCAGACGCCGTTATTCACTATTTTAGCAGCGGTAATTTTAGTCGGGTCGTTCTCATCCTTCTTAATCCCGACGACCTATCAGATATTCAATGATAAACTCAGGATCAGGAAAGCTTTTTTTAATGCTGAGAAGGAACTTTCTCATTATAAAAGGTGCGAGATTGACCGTAACGGTATATTCCTGTCACCGTTCTCGAGTCCGAACCGTTTAGATCCGTATCGTGGTGTTTACTTGTTAATGGATACGGAAAACAAAGAGGTAATTGAATTTGTTAAAAGTAAATTTAAATCAAACTCCGAGAATTGACGAGTCAGATGACTCCCAGGTTCTAACAGAGAAGGACAAGCTCCTGATTGATAAGATAGCCAAAAAGATTGTTTATCTCGGGTTATCAACACCCGCAATCTTTTTTATTGAGATGCATAAACCCATGAATTTTCTCGGGAGCCAGCTTTTGGTTTTTCTTGAGCCGATTCTTTGGGGATTCTTCAATACAGATGAATTCAGGAGGTTTGCATTAATTCTTGAAAAACGTGATAGTTTAGAAGTATTACTCAGAAGGATTGAGGAGTTAGAAGAAGAGATCAATGAAAAGAAGAAGCAGTTAAAACTTGAAAAGAAGCAAAAAAAATCATAGGAGATTCCGGTTATGACAGAGAATCAAAAAGAGATCAAATCGATATTGGCAACTGATTGCGGTTCGACAACCACGAAAGCCATTCTGATTGAGAAGCAAGGCGATGAATACAGGCTTGTAGTCAGAGGTGAAGCGCCGACAACAGTTGAAGCTCCGGTAGAAGATGTCACCAAAGGGGTATTGAATGCGATACAGGAAGTTGAAGAACTTGTAAATAAGAAATTCCTTGATGACGACTTCAACATCATTAAACCCGGCAAGAGTGATAAGGAAGGTGTTGATATTTACATCTCCACATCATCTGCAGGCGGGGGACTTCAAATGATGGTCGCGGGAGTTGTTAAGTCGATGTCAACGGAATCTGCGGAAAGAGCTGCGCTTGGCGCAGGGGCAATTGTCATGGATGCTATTGCCACTAATGACGGAAGACTGATGCATGAGAAGATAGAACTGATACGCAACCTGAGACCGGATATGATTCTGCTCTCAGGGGGTACAGACGGCGGAACAACCACGCATGTCGTTGAGATAGCGGAAATAATTGAAAGCGCAAACCCAAGGCCGAGACTCGGCACTTCTTATGAACTGCCTGTAATTTTCGCGGGTAATAAAAATGCAAGAGAGTTAGTGAGAGAACGTTTAGAGAAGAAGACAGCATTTGAGGTAGTTGATAATATCCGGCCTGTTCTCGAGAGAGAGAACCTCCTCCCTGCGCGCTTGAAGATACAGGAACTTTTCCTTGAACATGTCATGGCTCATGCACCGGGTTATAAGACACTTATTGAATGGACAGACGTTCCTATCATGCCGACACCGGGTGCAGTCGGATTGATTATGCAGGAGATTTCAAAACAGCAGAATATACAGATAGTCGGGGTTGATATCGGAGGAGCGACAACTGATGTATTCTCCATCTTCGAAAATCCTGAACCTGGCGGAGAACCGGTATTTAACAGAACAGTCTCTGCGAACCTCGGAATGAGTTATAGTATATCAAATGTCTTCGCAGAAGCAGGACTTGATAATATAATGCGTTGGGTCCCCTTTAAGATGAATGAGAGGGATTTAAGAAACAGGGTCCGGAATAAAATGATCAGGCCCACCACAATCCCCCAGTCATTGAAGGAACTAGTTGTGGAACAGGGAATCTCACGTGAAGCCCTGAGGTTGGCCTTTAAACAGCATAAATCACTCGCAGTCGGCTTGAAGGGTGTTCAGCAGCAGAGAACGATCTCAGACGCATTTGACCAGGAGGAATCGGGCGGGACACTGGTTAACATGATGGCTCTGGACATGCTTGTAGGTTCGGGTGGTGTCCTTTCACATGCACCAAGAAGAAACCAGGCGGCTTTGATGATGATGGATGCATTTGTTCCTGAAGGATTTACAGAATTGACTGTGGACTCTATCTTCATGATGCCACAGCTCGGGGTGCTGTCTCAAGTAAATGTTAAAGCAGCAACGCAGGTATTTGAGAAGGATTGCCTTATTTATTTAGGAACATGCATCTCCCCTACAGGAATAGGAAAAGAAGGAAAGAAAGCGTTAAAGATCACGATTACCTACTCCGACGGTAAAACAGTTGAGGATGAAATTGATTCGGGCTTAATCAAGGTATTCCCCCTCGGTGTCGGGGAGACAGCTGAAGTTGACGTATTAGTCTATAAACCATTTGATATGGGCGAAGGCAAGGGAAAGAATATCAAGAAGACAGTTAGAGGCGGAACAGTAGGTATAATAGTAGATACCCGAGGCAGACCTTTAATCGTCCCGACAAATGAGGACGAGAGAGTCAAGAAGCTTCATCAATGGATACGCGCAATGGATGCATATCCTGAATCTATATTCTCATATTAATGGAGGTAGAAAATGGGACACGCATATACACCAGGATTAAAGGTTGCCCGTTCTTCTGTAGTGAAAAAGGAACGGATTCTTCCTCTCAAAGGAAATATCTTAGTTAATGAAGGAGATATTGTTGATTTCGATAAAATAGTAGCAAAAACAGAACTGCCGGGAAATATTACCGCGATTAACATTGCAAACCGGTTAAATGTATTGCCAAGTGAACTTCATGAATTTATGATGAAGAAAGAAGGGGATCCGATTACAAAAGACGAAACAATCGCGTTGTCGAAGGGATTTTTCGGGCTGTTTAAATCTTTCATCAAATCCCCGATCGACGGGTCAGTTGAATCCATCTCAACGGTTACCGGGCAGGTAATGCTGAGAGAACATCCGATCCCTGTCCAGGTAAAAGCTTATATCAAAGGGAAAGTAACAAAGATTTTCCCCACAGAAGGCGTGGAAGTTGAGACACCCGCTTCTTTCATCCAGGGAATCTTCGGGATTGGCGGAGAAACAAACGGTGAATTAATTTTAGGTGTTGAAAAGCCGTCGGATATCCTTGATGAAAATGATATTAAACCTGAATTCAAGGACAAGATAATCATAGGCGGAGCGCTTGTAACCTCCGCAGCGCTAAAGAAAGCTATCGCAATCGGCGCAAGAGGCGTAATTACAGGAGGGTTTGATGACAAGGACTTGAGAGAGTTCCTCGGTTATGAATTAGGCGTTGCCATTACAGGTTCTGAAAACCTCGGTATTACCCTTATCCTCACAGAAGGTTTCGGAACTATTAATATGGCGGATAAGACATTCAACCTGCTCAAGTCACGACAGGGATTCATCGCTGCCATTAACGGCGCGACACAGATCCGCGCAGGGGTTATCAGGCCTGAAATAATTATTCCCCTTGAAAAACTTGAAGAGGGAAAAGCCGTTGATATACAGGCAGCCGGAATCCTGAAGATAGGAACTCCGATAAGAATCATTCGTGAACCGAATTTCGGACATATAGCTAAAGTAATATCATTACCTGTTGAATTAGTTACTCTTGAATCCGAAACTAAAGTCAGAATAGTAGAAGTGGAATTGTTTGAATCGGGTGAAAAGTTATTTCTGCCGAGAGCAAATATAGAGATTATTGAGGATTAGGTCCAAATATATACAAATATATCCATCGGTACCGAGAACATAAGGTGAAGTATCCAGCAGGGTACTACAGACCTGGTGCGTAATGCAATAACTCCTAATAATATCCCACCTAAAATAGAAGATAATAACTCCACGGGCGGCTTTGCAAAATGCATAATGGCAAACGGGATCATCTGAATTAGAATTGCATAGTTTCCGAACCTCTTCTCCAGTCCGAATAGAATAAAACCCCTGAAAAGAAATTCCCAGGAAAATAAATAGATTAAAAAGATTATTTCATATATGATCAGGAGACTTAAATCATTCCTGGCATATTTATACATCGGATAGACTTCTTGAAACCGGGGATTTTTAGAAACAAAAAAAGTGATGATTATGATTCCTATTGAAAACAAGAGCAGGTATTTCCACATCCCCCTTATCTCTTTAATCTGCAGACCGAAATCACGGGGTTTCTTTTTATATAACAAAATTAAAATTAACGGGATGATCATGTAGAGTAATGTCTGGTTAATCATCCATCCGAATATCCTGAATCCGGGTATCTCAATGGGTAGGAGTGATATACTGAGTTTACTCGGCCATAATAAACTCAGGTCAACTTCAAAAGCAATAATAACAGAGAGAATTACTGTCGAAGAGATTAGAACAATCCCTTCAAAATTAAAGAAATCCTTTAGATAATTAGTTATTTCTGTTCTTTTCATGAAATTCCTGTTTAATCGGGATTTTTACTGTTACAGAGGTCCCTTTCCCTAATTGACTTGAAATCTGAATACTGCCTTTATGCTTGTCAACTATCTCCTTCACTATGGATAAGCCCAGACCAAGACCGGAATACTCCTTGCTGAATCCCTCAAATGTCGTATAGAACCGGTCAAAAATATTTTTCAGGTTCTCCTTTGCAATTCCTATTCCTGTATCTTCGATAATTATCTCAGCAAAGTTATCTCCAGTCTTATTGAGAAGAATTTTTATCCGGGAATTTTGCTTTGAAAATTTAATTGCATTCCCTAATATATTATCAATCACCTCTGTGATTCTGTCTGAATCAACCTCTGCAAAGAAAGGTTCTGCCTCGAAACTGTATGAAACATTAATCCCCTTCTCTTCTATTTTTCTTATGAAAGAATTAATACTATCCTTCACAATCTGAACCAGGTCCGTTTTCTGGAAATTAAAACGGATCTTTCCTCCCGCAAGAAATGATAAATTCAGGAAATTATTTATTAATTTGAGCAGCTTGACTGCATTCCTGTTTAATATCCTGATCATCTCTTTTGCTTCATTGTCAAATTCAATATTTTCACGTAATAGAATATCCGAAAAACCTATAATGGATGTCAGGGGCGTTCTAAGTTCATGAGAAATGTTCTGTATAATTGTCTCCCGGAACTTATCTGTCTTTCGTAATTCTTCATTTAGAAATTGAAGCTCAAGGTTCTTCTTCCCCATTTCATGATTGACAATCCTGATCTGGTCATACATGACTTCCAATTCCTCGTATGCTTTTGTCAAAGCTTTATTTTTATTATTGATCTCATTCTCCGCTTCAACTTGCGCTGAAATGTCGAAAGCGATGCAGACCCCTCCTATTTTATTCCCGAGATTATCCGTGATTGCAGAAAAATAAATATTTACAGGAACTCTCTTCAACTGTTTATTTCTTAGTGAAGTCCGTACTATTTCTATCTTTTCAGATGATTTTGAAATAATCTCAGGGATATCTATACGGTTATATAAAAGTTCGGATAAGTTTATTTTATTAACAACTTTTATTGACGGGAATCCGGTAAGCTCCTCTGCTCCTTTATTAAATACCTTACTAACACCCTGCTTATCTGTAACTATTATAGTTATGATTGAATTGTTAAGTATCGCATTATAATAATTTAATGTGCTTCCAAGCTCTGAATTGGCTTGATTTAACCGGCGATTGACACTCTTTAATTCCCCTTCCCTCTTTATTAGTTCCTTATTGATCCGGTCAATTTGAAGCAGGGCCACTTCCATCTGCGTATTTGATTCCTGCAATTTATTCAAAGCTTCCTTCAGCTTATCTTCCGAATGCTTCCGCTCGGTAATATCTATCCCGACTCCAATACTGCCGATTGTTTCAGGACCCTTCTTTAAGTTGGAAATGAATAGCTCTACCCACTTCTCCTTCTTATTCTTGGAGATCAATCGAACTTCAGGTATGTGAATGCTTCTCTTTTTCTTTAATTCCGATAAAAATTTCTTCGGGTCCTTTACATCTTGATATATATTAAAAATATCCTTTTTATCTATCACTTCTTTTTCTTTATAACCTGTAAGTTTTTCTGCACCCTTGTTAAAAAATATGAATCGGTTCTTTTTATCAATTACTGTAATGGATACATTTATCGAATCGAATATATGCTGAAGGAATTGCTCCTTATCCTGGAATACCGAGTATTTTTTCAGTAATTTCCCGAAACTGTAAAAGAAAAGAACGGTATAATTCTTTCCACGGTGAAATATTGATTCTTTCTGAATTAACAAGTAGCAGTCTAACATACTGCTCGTTGTTTCAAAGCAGGTTGTTTTATTTTTAGAATTAAGAAATGTTTGAAGCTTTTTTATAAAATCATTTTCCATGGGTAATAATTTAATCAGGTTTGTCTCTGTCTTTAGTTCGCTTGCCTTTATTTTTAAAATACTCTGTCCTATTCTATTTATATAAACAATATTCTTTTTAAATAAGACAACCACTCCCCAGGAAAATTTTTTAAATACCTTTAAAATTAAATCATTTTCCATCTTCTTCCCCCCCCTATTAAAGGAGATTTATCTTTTTATTTCAGTTGAGATTTCTAATTCCTGCGCTGTTTCCTTAAGCTTCTCGACATAGGCATACGGAATTTTTTTCCCGCCAATAAGCATATCCGCATTAAGGATCCCATGGAAGTCTGAACCGCCTGTTTTTAAAAGACCGCGATCATTGCAGAGCCGGGAAAAATAATTTTCATCGTTCCTTGAATGATTTGTATGTATAACCTCCATACCCATAATCCCGAAACTTAATAGTTCAAATATATTGATTCTTTGATAAATATAAACCGGATGAGCAAGAATCGGAATACCATTTGCTGATTTAATCATTTCCACACAATCTCTCGGCGAAATGAAGTACTTAGGAACGAAAGCGGGTTTATCATCGGCTAAATACCTGTCGAAAGCATCCTGAGGCTTTTCAACATACCCCGACTCAACCATTGCTAATGCAACATGGGGCCGGCCTAAAGAATGTTTCCCGGATAAACTGAGAACAAATTCATATTCAAGGTTGATGCCAAATTTAGATAATTTTTCCAGTATCATCCTGATCCTTTTCAACCGGTAATCCTGAATGGTTTCCAATAATTTAATAAATCCCCGGTTCCTCCAGTTAATAAAATATCCCAGAATATGTATATCGATATTATTAGATATTGCGCTCATCTCAACACCTGGAATGAATTCGATCTCTAACTGTTTGGCATATTCATAAGCTTCGGGGA
>JAQVHJ010000061.1 GCA_028696285.1 bacterium | reverse complement strand
TCCATTATCACGTTCCACACTCCACCCTCCACTTACCACTTAACTTCAATTGAGATTGCTTCGGTCGATTGCTATTGCAATCTCTCTCGCAATGACTAATCACGGTTCACATATTCCATTATCACATTCCACGCTCCACCCTCCACTTACCACTAACAAAGCAGTCCCGATGGAGATTCAACGGAATCGAGAGAGGACGCAGAGAATTTTTAACAACGGGAGCGCTGAATCGCAAAATACTACTTAGTTGATATTAAATTAATATTCTGAACCGAAAAACGATTGATACTTCTGAAGCAATTGAATGTGATTTTGATCCCGATAGTTCCCGTGAAACATTGGGACGCCTTCGCTTCGCTTGTCGCAGGATGAACGAGATTAAGAAGAGAATAAATAAATCGTGATTTGTGATTCGTAATCTGTGATTCGAAAACCGAAAGATTTGTATTATAAATATTTGATACGATATGTAGGGGCGAAGGGTCTTCGCCCGTATCAACAGTATTTAATACTACAATATTATGTAAAAAAACATTATCTGAGAATTGATAATTGTACAGGCTTCCGGACGGAAGCCCGTATCATTTAAATAAAATACATCATCAGGTTAAAATATGTTAATCGTGATTCGATAACTGTGATTCGAAAGAATCTCTCACCACGGAGAATAAATCAGTAAGGGTATGTCTTCCTTACGGAAAGTGTTTTAATAATAACGTCCCGACTGTATACTCAAACTCAAGCGGAGCAAGAAGTAGGAGGTTTGATCCATCTCGTAAAGACTTCAGTATTTAATACATGTATTGTATGCCTCCGGACGGAACTACTTCTATTACCATTTCTATTTCTGAAGACTATAGGAATAAATCTCTTAAGTATTTAACTCTAATTAAATCAGAGATAGGTATAGATTCTGTATTATTTGCATCAAATTCAAAATCTCAATCTATATCTTATTAAAAGTCACATGTCATGGACCGGTACGTTTTTCTCTTTTTCTTTTTTTCTTGACTCTTCTAATAAAATATGGTATTATTTTTTATACGCAGTATTATTTATTTTCAGGAGGAATATCATGAGGAAAAATTATTCGATGTGGTTGATTATTTTCTGTTTCCTGCTGATGCTTTCCCCTCTCTCAGTTTGGGGTGAGTTGGAAGATGATGACCAGGAAGAAGATAATGATGTTGATACAATATTGTCTGAACTTGATGAACTTCCGGTATACCTTCATGATCGGGGTACTGGAATTCAATTATCCATGTTCGGGAGTTATATTAATAAAGGTCAATTCTTCTTTTATCCTTTCTTTGAATATTACCTTGATGAAAATGCTGAGTATTCCCCGGTTGAATTAGGATTTTCTGATGGAAAAGATTATCGGGGAAAATATTACGGAACTGAGTACCTGGTTTTTTTCGGTTATGGAATAAGTGATTGGATTGCAGTGGAAATGGAGGTTGCATATATTGATGCGAGTCAAGAGAAAGCTGAAGATGATCCGGACATTGAAATGCCTGAGAAATTTTCAGAATCCGGAATTGGTGATGTGGAAGGTCAAATGCGTTGGAGATTCAATAAAGAGACTGAATCAAGACCTGAGTATTTCGGATATTTTGAAACTGTTTTCCCGGTCGCGAAACAGAAAAAATTAATCGGTACACAGGATTGGGAATTTAAATTAGGCTTTGGAGTTTTGAAAGGATTCCGATTCGGAACAATGGCTTTTCGACTTTCAACTGAATATGACAGGAGTGAAGATAAGTATGAGAGCGGTGAATTCGCCCTGGAATATGTAAAAGTCCTTTCAGATCACTGGAGAACATATCTTGGAATTGAAGGAGCAGAAGATGAGATTGAGTTTATTACCGAGTTCCAATGGCATATTAATGATAAGGTATATATCAAGATAAACCATGCATTGGGGATCACTTCAAAAGCAGAAGATTTCGCTCCGGAATACGGGATTCTGTTTATATTCTAAAAAAGATTCCTTCCATTAACAAGTAACCGGATATACTTCGGGAAATAAACTATTAAAGGGATAACACCGTTTCAGTTATAATCAAGGGAAATCATTGTATTCTTAGAATTGCCTTCAGAATCACCATATGATATTCTGAATAGGACTGTTGATTTCCCGGAACCCGGAGGTCCGTTAAGGACAAATCTCTTTACCAAATAAAATACTCCTTTGATTCTCATAAAGATTATATCATTTAACTTATTGTTTATCGAGAATATTACGGTTTTTAAGGAAAAAATAAAGCGTTGAATTTTCTTTATTTTTATGCTAAAATGTTTTTAATGTTTAAAGGTGGTTATATGAGAAAGAAATTTGTGAAAAAGGTTATTCCGGCTTACCCTGAAGATTATTTAAAGATTTCTTATTCAGGCGCGCTCCTATTCCTGGATATATCCGGATTCACTGCATTAAGTGAATCTCTCGGAAGTAAGGGTAAAGAGGGAACAGAAAAACTTACTGAAATTATTAATGTATTCTTCAACGGGATATTGAATATTATCAAGGACTCGTCAGGTGAAGTGGTCTGGTTTGCCGGGGACGGGATACTTATCAAGTTTACCGATAAAGATAACAGCGATAATTGTGCACAAAAAATAATCCGATTAAGTTCAGATTACAAATTGATTAAAACTAAATTCGGGGATTTCTCTCTTTCTCTTAAAATCTGTATCTGTAAAGGTTCCTGGTCAGAACACATCTTCAAGACTGATGAGTATCCGCTTCTTTTTCTATCGGGGAACCTTCTTAAGGAATTGAGCAGGCTTTCAAACATTGCAAAACCCGGTGAAATTCTTAAAAAGGAACTCCCTGTTTCGAAATATTCACAACTAACAGAATCAGAAAAAAAATCAAAGAAAAAAATCAGTTTTTTTTCTGATCATTTATTAAAAACGAGCTTCACTACACAAACAGGTGAGCATCGCCCCGGCTCCTGTCTTTTCCTTAAATTATTCGGATATTCTGAAGATAACCCTGACATCGTTTTACTTTCAGAAGTGTTCAATAATATCTCTTCAATTATAAAGAAATACCAGGGATACATCTTACTCATTGACAGCGTTCGTGATGAGGGATGTACTGTCCTCTGCACGTTTGGCGCTCCATTATCTTTCGGTGATGATGCAGTACATTCCCTTCTTGCTGCTGAGGAAATTTTAATCAGAACGAAACAGGTTTCGAAAATTAAACTTCAAGCCGGAATAGATTTCGGATTTGTTTATTCGGGACTTACAGGTAATAACTGGAAAAAACAATATACCGTTTTAGGAGATATTATCAATACTTCAGCAAGGCTTGTAAATACAATTAATCCAGGTGAAATAGTTGTTTCGGAAAATGTAATGAAAAAGACCTCTTCCTCAATTCAGTTCAAAAATATTAAGGCGACAAAGGTTAAGGGAAAGTCAAATCTTTTAAAAAGATTCCTATTCATGGAAAAGAAAGAACTTCATGGATTTAAATATGATTTTATCGGAAGAGAAAAGGAACTCTCTTTTCTTACTGAAAATGTTAAAGGCGGGAAACCTGTAATCGTAGTTGAAGGTGATGCAGGCATAGGAAAATCAAGGCTTCTTTCACAGTTTATGAACCTGCCATCCTCTTCAAAATATGAGATATTCAGCGGAACAACAGATTCGATTAAACCGGTTTTTTATCTATTTTCAAGTATGATCGCAAAGAAGGCCGGATTCAATCTAACTGACCCGGATGAAATTAAAAAAGATCTTCTTGAGAAATATATTGTTAAATTGATCAAGCGGTATTTTGGCAGGGAGTTAACTCAAGATGAGTTGAATGGAAATGATTTATTTTTAAAGATATCGTTTCTTGGCACCATGCTCTTCGGATTGGAATATAAAGATTCCCTGTATTCACAACTGACACCTGTCAATAGAAAATTAAATCTGTTTGAAGGACTCAACCTTTTTTTCACCTACCATAAAGAAAGATTATTGTTGCTTTTTGAAGATCTTCATTTCGCGAAGACAAATGATCTTGAGGCAATACTTTATCTTTATAAAAACTTAGTCCTGAAGAATAATTTAAAAGCATCTATTATTTTAACAACAAGACCCGGATTTAATTATTCTCTTTTTCCTAATAAGGATGATGTTAAAATTTTACATCTTAAAGGTCTTGAGCGATCTTCTGTCGGGAATCTTATAGATTCAATCTTAAATGGTTTCGACCTTGATAAAGAGATTCAAATACAAGTTGTATCAAAAGCCGGTAATAATCCTTTTTATCTTGAACAAATCCTTCTGTATATAATTGAAAAGGGAATTGTTGAATTGAAGGACGGGCGCTGGGTAAAGAATGAGAAAATAAAAATAATCGAGATTCCTGAAGATATATTCTCAATGGTTTTATCAAGGATAGACAGTCTTGAAGAAAAAGTAAAGGAAACTCTCCGGGCAGCAAGTGTGATCGGTATAAATTTCAAGCAGGTTCTTCTTTCAAGTGTTTTAAAAAAAATTATTAAGGATGAACTTTCAATTTCAAATAAATTCGGATTGACATATTTTAACGATATTAAAAATCTTGAATATATATTTTCGCATATAATCATAAAGGATATAATTTATGATTCAATGCTCCGGGAAAGAAGGAGAAGACTCCATTTATCTATTGGGAAAACGATTGAAAAGATATATAGTAAATCAATTCAGGAAAATGCATCTGTTCTTGCCTATCACTTTGGAGAGGCGGAGGAATGGAATAAAGCAGCAACATACCACTACCTTGCAGGGAAAATGCTTCAGGATAATTATATGCTTAATGAATCAGATGTCCATTTAAAGAAAATCGAAGATCTATATAATGAAAATAAAATCACTGATAAGAAAGTCTATCTTTCAGCTTTGATCCGAAGAGGAGGATACCTGAAAATAATCGGAAAAATTAACGAAAGTTTAAATTTATTCCAAACGGTGGAAAAGGAAGCAAAAGATTATATTAATTTAAGAACAAAGGCTTTACATTCAATCGCGGACATTGAATTAAAAGCCGGAAGAATGGACAATGCCCTTAAGTTGGAAAATGACATTTATAAATTAAATTCAGGAAGATCAATTGAAAATATTATCGAGAGAATAGGAGTGAATGTCGGAAAGGGATGGATTTCCTGTTTAAAGGGTGATTTTAATAAAAGTATCAAGTATTTGGAAAATAGTTTGAAAAAAATTCTCCACTTAGAAAAGACAAAACGGAAAATTCCAAAAGAAAGCATGAGACAATTACTCTCAAAAAAGGCGGAAGCCTATAATGACCTCGGAATAATTTATTACAGTAAAAAAATATTTATGAAATCATTACAATACCTTACAAAATCCCTTAATATTTCAAAAAAATTAAATCAAAAGGAAAGTATCTGGTTAAAAAATGCAAATTTAACTCTTTTAAATCTGACTTTGGGCCGAATTGAAACGGTAAAAAAATTACTTGTGGAACAAGAAACTTTAGCAAGAGAGATCGGGGATAAGCTTGGGATAGCAAAAACACACCAAAATAAAAGTGATTTGCATCTGATTCTTGGTGATTATACTCTTTCGATTGAAGAAGGGTTAATGGCCTTAAAACTATACCGGGAATTGGGAATGAATTTGCAAATTATAGGAAACATGATTAATCTGTCTTTCCGGTATAGATTGATAAAAAATTTTGACATTGCATTTAAATATTTAAATGATGCCAAAATACTTATTAAAGAACAACATTTAGAAAATAATTTTCAGCATATTTTGGGTGAATATATTTTTCTTTATCATGATCAGGGAAATATGGAGGAATTAGAAAAGTTATTAAAATCAAACGAGGACATTTTTAAAAAGATGTCCAATCCCGACTTCGATAACCTGAATAAAATAATAAAAGCTGAAATAGAATTGAAAAATGGTAATCCCAAGAAATCGCTTGACTTAGTTAATTCTATAAAATTTACAAAATTAGGTGTTAGCAATTGGGATCTCTATAAATTAACAATCCCCATATTAATCCGTTTAAATTTAAAAAAGAAATCAGAACGGCTTTTGACAACAATGATAAAATTTTCAATGAAATTCAATTCCAAGCGCTTTGATAACGACATAAAGATCCTTCAGAAAAAATTACATTCATAAATTTTCTTCGTTTGCCAGAACTCCATCCGGTCGATAACGAAAACCAAAAGAACTGTATCACAATCTTTCGAATAACGAATCACAAATTGCTATTTCTCTCCACCCTCCACCTTCCATTTACCACTTAACTTCAATTGAGATTGCTTCTGTCGATTGCTATTGCAATCTCTCTCGCAATGACTAATCACGGTTCACATATTCCATTATCACATTCCACACTCCACACTCCACTTACCACTAACAAAGCAGTCCCGATGTAGGTTCCACGAAATCGGGATGAACCGTGATCCGAAATGTATTGTGAAATAAACATTACATTAATAATATTTTCCGTTATTAAATTATTCTGAACTTCGCACGATCGTTTTATTTATTCACACCCACCATTGAAATGGTGGGCTAAAAGCGTTCTATCCCTCCGGAAAGATTTCCTCAGGAAATCTCAGTAAGAGATTCAAGTTTGAGTTTGCTCCCCTAATCGGGGAGTATTTTTATATGACGTCTCGAACTCAATACTCGAACTCGAACTGATTTATACTGTTGACCGTTCACCGTTCACCGGTGACCTTCGTTTGCTTGCAGCCGCTACGCAATGACAGTGTACCTATGTACTACATTGATTGCATAGCCTTGCACGTGGGGGACACTGCTTCGCTAATCACGTTATTTGGTTTGCAGATATTTGTATGTCATTGCGAAGGAGGGCATTACAATGACCGACTGTGGCAATCCATAATTTTGAATCGTGATTCGTGATCCGTGATTTGAAATGTATTGTGAAATAAACATTACATTAATAATATTTGGCACAGTTAAATTATTCTGAACTTCGCATGATTATTTTATTTATTCACACCCACCATTGAAATGGTGGGCTAAAAGCGTTCTATCCCTCCGGGATGAAGAAAAAGAATCGTGAATCGTAATCCGAAAGAATTGTATTACAAACGATTGATACATGCGGTGAACGTAAACGTGATTCGTGATTCGTGATCCGTGAACTGGAAGATTTGTATTATTAACATACGGTACATATTGTAGGGGTGAGGGGCCCTCGCCCGTATCATTTGAACATAATACATCGTCAGGTTAAAATACATGAATCGCGATCTGTGAACCTTATTATTTTTTTCTTGACAAAAAGATTTCTTGTGTGTTATATTAAATAACAAGGAAATAAAAAAAGGGGGATAACTGTGAAAAGAGTTTTCTTTATTTTAGCGGTGGTTTCGATTATCTTTTTCATTTCGTGTGACGATCCTGATGTTTGGATACCGGGAATGATAAAACCGACAACAGAGATTCAATTTATTGGGGTGAAGGACATGACCTATAGTTCTCCGGTAGATATGGCTATGGATAAAAACGGGAATATTTATATCTGTGACAGGTATAATGACCGCGTTTTAAAGTTTGATTCCAACCTTAATTTCCTATTGGAATGGGGAGAAAGCGGAACGGCGAACGGGCAATTTGATTACCCGGAAGGTATTGGAATTGATCCGGAAGGAAACGTATGGGTACCTGACCCGAATAATAACCGTGTTCAGAAATTTGATTCCCAGGGTAACTTCATTGCCAAGATAGGAAACGGTTACGGCGAAGGCAACTACTTATTCGACTGGCCCTCGGATGTCGCAATTGATAGTAAAGGTTATATTTATATTGTTGATATGAACAACTGCAGGATTGTGGTTTACAATAAAAATTATGAATATGTCAGGGAATGGGGGGAATTCGGCACTACAGATACAGAGTTTAAATACCCTATCTCTATTGCTATTGATAAATGGGATAATATTTATGTTTGTGATGAGCAAAACCTGGAGATTAAGAAATTTACCAGGACCGGGACCTTTTTAAAGAAATGGGCTTCTGACAGCGCCTACTGGGCTGATCCTTATTATATCAATGTTGATGACCTTGGATATCTCTGGGTTGCAGAAAGAGGTAACGGGGGAATTCATAAATTCAGTCCTGAGGGAAAAGAACTTTTATTCTGGAGAGATTGGGGTCCTGAAGATTATCAGATAACAGAGACAATGTCTATTCTTACAACAGGTAATCACGTTTTTGTCCTGAATGTAGGACCTGACCAGATTAAAATATTTGAACAGGACCTTCTGTTTGAATAATTCCGGGGACGGTAGTTGAATAAGTTGAATTTTTAACCATAGATGACACGGAAAATTTTTATAACCACAGAATCACAGAAGGATGAAAATTTACTTAGTTGATTTTAAGATGAATAAGATATTATGAACCAAAACGCGAACAATACTTAGACAGCAGTAGAATGTAATATTTTTACCATGAAGGACAGGAAGGGCAGGAAGGGTATTGTATTTCAGATAATTATGGTACTTAGAACCAAAGAGCAAACGATACTTCAGAAGCCGTTGAATGTGATTTTCACCGCAGAGGACGCGGAGGACGCAGAGAATCTTTAACCACAGAATCGCAGAAGGATGAAAATTTACTTAGTTGATTTTAAGATGAATAAGATATTATGAACCAAAACGCGAACAATACTTAGACAGCAGTAGAATGTAATATTTTTACCATGAAGGACATGAAGAGCAGGAAGGGTATTGTATTTCAGATAACTATGGTACTTAGAACCAAAAAGCAAACGATACTTCAGAAGCCGTTGAATGTGATTTTTACCACGGAGACACGGAGAGCACGGAGAGAATTCAAAGAGAAATTTACTTATTTGATTTTAAGATAAATAAGATATTATGAACCAAAACGCGAATAATACTTAGACAGCAGTAGAATGTAATATTTTTACCATGAAGGACAGGAATGGAATAATCGTGATTAGTGATTTGTGAATCGTGATTCGAAATACAAAAATACTTTTTACCATGAAGGACATGAAGGGCAGGAAGGGTATTGTATTTCAGATAACTATGGTACTTAGAACCAAAAAGCAAACGATACTTCAGAAGCCGTTGAATGTGATTTTCACCGCAGAGGACGCGGAGGACGCAGAGAATCTTTAACCACAGAATCGCAGAAGGATGAAAATTTACTTATTTGATTTTAAGATGAATAAGATATTATGAACCAAAACGCGAATAATACTTAGACAGCAGTAGAATGTAATATTTTTACCATGAAGGACATGAAGGGCATGAAGGGTTTTGTATTTAAACAATAAAGTTACTTGGCTCAACTTTAATTTGTGTGGGTAAATCATCTTAACCCTCCACAGGTTAAATATATCATATTCATCATCATTTTTTCTGTTTTAAACCCATATGCTCTTTTCGTGTATACCCTTATTTTATTAT
>JAQVHJ010000060.1 GCA_028696285.1 bacterium | reverse complement strand
AGTCCGTTGAAGGAATTGGCAGAATTCAGAATTACATCCGGATATTCAGTTATTGAACACCGGGACGAAAAAAGGTTAATAACCATTACTGCCGCGACAGGTGTATATAATATTAACGGCAAGACAAAACGTAGAAACCCTGATGAAGTAACAGAGATCTTGATGGGAAATAAACTTCTGAAGAAGGAAGGGGTCTTCTCTAATTTTACAGGAAGATTTCCCGGGTACCGGCTTGAATACGGCGGGGTGAAGGAAGAGCAGACGAAGTCATACCGTTCATTATACCTTGCATTCGTGGTGGCGTTAATTCTCGTATATACTATTTTAGCAACACAGTTTAATTCCTGGGTTCAGCCGCTTATCGTTATGACCACAATCCCGTTTTCAATTATCGGGGTTATTTTAGGATTATTGATTACCAATCTTCCATTCTCACTGATGACATTGGTTGCGGTTGTTGCTCTTGCAGGGGTTGTTGTGAACGATTCACTAGTCCTGGTTGACTTCGTTAATAAGGAAAGAGAAAGCGGAACCGACCGGTGGAATTCACTGATTGATGCGGGTGCGACGAGATTACGTCCTATTTTACTTACTACCATTACAACAATAGCGGGGTTCATGCCGATGATCCTGTCCCACTCCTCTGCTGCGATGGATTGGAAACCGATGGCGGTAAGCATTGCATTCGGATTAGCATTCGCAACAACATTGACATTATTTGTTATTCCTGTAATATATTCAATGGTAGATGATTTCTTTGGGAAATTGAAACTGACCAGGTTTGAGGAACATATCAGTTTCAAGGAAGCAATGGCAAAGAAACCATGTGAAACAATTACTGAAAAGAAAAGCGATTAACAGAAAAAGGTGCCGGCCCATGACATATGACATCACAAAAAGACCTCGATTGAAAATTGACCGCTTCGCATTTAAGATTTAAAATTGTAGATTGAAAATTGGAAACATAGCATTTATGCGGATGGTGCGGATGTTTAGTGCAACTGATACTTGAAGAAACTAAAGGATGTAAATATATTTTACCATGAAGGACATGAAGAAAAAGGTGCCGGCCCATGACATATGACATCACAAAAAGACCTCGATTGAAAATTGACCGCTTCGCATTTAAGATTTAAAATTGTAAATTGAAAAATTTGTAATATAACATTTATGCTGATGTTGCTGATGTTTAAAGCAATTGATGTTTAACAAAGCAGTGGATGCGAGAAGAATTTTTGTCAGGGATTATAAGGATTAAGAAGAGAATATATAAATCGTGATTCGTGATTCGAAAAACGAAGAGAGATTGCTTCGCTTATGGCTCGCAATGATAAATAACGATATTCGTCATTGCGATGGGTTGCATGCAACCAGAAGCAATCTCAATATAGAGCTAGAACCGGAACTGATTTATCACAATTTTCGGTTTGCCGATTGCTTTATATTTCAATATCAAGGGAAGAATGCTGAGTCCCCGTATGTCTCAACAGGATCTTCAACAATATATACAGGATCAATGTAATTCCCGGAGAAATCGGTGTTTTTCGAATCAATATTTCCTTCTTTTATATATACTCCGTATTCAAAGTTATTAATGACCTTTGAATTCTCTATTTTAATATTATTATCTTTTAAGATAGCAATTCCTATTCTACAACCGGAAATATTTATTCTATTCAATAAAGCTGTTGAATTTTCGAAAATACCGCAGCCATATTCTGTATTATCTGCAATTACACAGTCTTCTATAAATAGTTCGGAATAATCGGAAACAATAACAGAGGAGAAAATATTCTTTATCAGTTCTGAGTTTAAAATCTTTGCAGTACTTTTTTTAGATATAAGTATTCCGGAGTGATTACCTTTATTGATTTTTGAAGATTCAATCAATCCATTTGAATTATCATCAATGTATATTCCTGTGTTATTATGAGAGTGAATAAAACAAAAATTAACAGTACATTCAGAAGAATCGAAACAACCTATTCCCGCCAAACTGTTTTCATACAGTGTAGAATCATTGGAAATCATCGTTGACTTTAATTCGCATCTTATTCCATAATTTTCATTTGAAAAGATCCTTGAATTGTTTATATTCAGAGAACTATTATTATAAAGGCCGACTCCGAATTTTCCATTTGAATGAATCTGAGATGTATTAATTTTTAATGAACTTTTATAAAAGGAAAAAACGCCGCCATCCTGATTATTGAATATAGCAGAGTTGTTAATGTTTAAGGTTGATTGGTTTTGCGCAATTAAACCGATCTCACCTCCAGATGAAACCTCACAATTGGTAAAAGATGCTTCAGAATTATCTTTCGCTTCAAATTGACAATTATTTGAATTTTGAATAGTGCATTGGTTGAACTGAAAAATAGATCCTTGTTCAGCGGTTATTCCCTTTGTCTTTGCCAGGAAAAATTTCGAATTATCAAATGAAAGGCGGGAGTTAACAGCTTTAATATGGATATAGTTGTCTGTAAATGATGAATTTATAATCATACCTGAATTGAATAAGTTAAATGAAATACCGGTGTTTGTACTCCCTGAAATTTTGCAGTTACTTAGATATACTTCTTTTGTATTATAAATATTTATTCCATCATCGCAATTTTCCGCAGAGATATTCTTCAAATTTCCGGAGCCGTTATTGAATATTGAAATACCTGATTTACATTTTTTAAATCGGCAACCGTTAATTTCAGCTTTGGATGAGTCCCCTATTTTAATTCCATTTTGATTTTCAAGAAAATAACCTTTTTTTATTTCTAATCTTGAATTATTAAGAACCAAGATGCCGTTGATTCCGTTTTCAACAGAATATTCATTGAGGATTAATTCTGAATTATTTACTACCGAGATACCGGATTTTTTCATGATTGAAACAGTAATTTTTGATCCGTTTAATTTTGAACCGTTTTTTAATACGATCCCGGAGCTGCTTTCGCTGATGCATGTACATGAATTGATTTGCGCCGAGGATTTATTGTCTAAAAGTAAAGCAGGACTATTATTGGAGTAGAATTGACATTGATTTAAAATGATTGATTTTCCGGACGAGACCGTTACGCACGATTCAGACGTCTGTAATTCACAGTCAATCATATAAAAATTGCATACTTTTACAACTTCAAAACCAGGGATTCTCGATTTCCGCAGTTCCCCATCATTGAGGTGAAAATGAAATGAGCACTTATGAAAACACAGATTATTTTGTTCAATTACGAAATTACTTTTAATATCCTGTTTAAAATTAGTGAAATAAAATCCGGAAATGAGGACTTTTGAAGAATTGATTGAAAGGTGTTCTGACAGATCGAGAGACTTCTGTTCTTCCAGAGATTCAGAAAGACTTATTAATGCAACGGGTTTATTTATTTCAATTTTTTGAGGACCATTAACGGATTGAATTAAAATTACTGAATTGGCTTCAGCTTTTTCTAATGCTGCAGATACTGTTTTAAAATGGGATTTCTTGTCTTGAGAAACAAGAAGGTATTCAGACGGGGCTTTTAAAATAGATAAAATACTTTTATCTACCCGTGCAGCCGTTAATGTTTCAAATAAGTCCTGAATATAAATGAGGGTCTTCAGCTCCGGCCGGAAATTATTTAAAGTCTTCATGATCTTTTCCTCCCTTTTATTTTTAATGGGTTTTAATTTTAATGATAAAAAGAGAAAAGATTCCCTTAATATTTCAAAAGTGTAAAATGAAATATAAAAAAGATTTGTGATTGAAATAGAAGCAGCTATGCCTAAAAAGAATAATTTTGATTGTTCATATGTTTTGAAAATAAAAAAAGCAAGAGGGAAGAACCCATACTTCTCTGCGGTTGAATCGATAATAGAAAATAAAATCAGAAAAAATATGGAGATAATGTTCGGGACAATTACAGTGTTCTGATATGAGATCCGTTTCACGGGCTCCTCTCCGGTTTTATTAATATTTAACCAGAAAAGGTTTCACCTGCCCGGTTTCGCCAGGGGGAATTCAGGCATCGATCAGATGCTTTTAGAATGGGGATTTTCCTGTAGGGTTTCACCTGGATGTGGTATTATATTGATGTTTTAGACTTTTTACGTCTTCATCTTTCCTTTCTCCTCTTTTTAAGAGAAATCCATCAAATTTGTTTAATTAAATAACTTAGATTCACCTGGTGGGCTTTACCAATGGAAGGATTTACCTGTAGGGGTTCACCTTGTAATATAGTATAACATATTTTTTCGGAAAAGTCAAATTTGAGATAATATTTTTTAATACAGGGTACTTAGCAACCTTCATCGTGACCTGTCCCTGCACCACATGGATGCAGGGCTAAAGAATCTGTAACTTGTAATCTGTAAAATAAACATTACATAAATATTATTTTGTTTTGCTTTGATTTATTTGAACTCTGCAATACTCTCTTCTTCATTCACACCCACCATTGAAATGGTGGGCTAATACCGTTCTATCCCTCCGGGATGAGAAATATAAACACCAGAAATAGAAACAGAAATAGTTTTGAAGACAAAATTCAAACGAAGCCGTCTATTTCTATTGGTATTTCTATTTCCAAGATTTAAATATTTCATATTCTCTGCGAATTCAGCGTCCTCTGCGGTGAAAGATCCTTCTTGTAATTCAATTCAATTTTTCAACTTTTTTTCTATCCGTCCCTGTTTTTATTTCAATTTCATCTGGAAAACTTTTACATTGCAGTATCCGACATCGGTTACATAGACTTTATTTTGATTATCTGCATAGATTCCATATGGGGCCATGAAGGTGTAGCTGCCGCCGTCATTTTTTCCGAATTTCATTATAAATTCACCGTCAGAATTAAATTTCTGGATCCGTAAATTTGCAGTGTCAGCAACATAGATATATCCGAAGGGATCTGCAGCGACCCTGGAAGGCGATTGGAATTGGCCGTCTTCAGTTCCAACGGTTCCCCATGCTTTAATAAACTTACCTTTTGAAGTATATTTTTTAATCTGACCGCTGAGATCAGAGATGTAAACATATCCGAGGTGATCAACCGTGATCCCGAATGGTGCTTGAAAGTCCTTGGGATCGGGACCGCTTTGCCCCCATTTATATAAAAACTTTCCATGAAAATCAAAAACCTGCACCCGAGAATTTCCCACATCTAAAACGAAAATATTTCCACCATGAACAGCCAAATCCATGCAGCTGTTAAATTGCCCGTTCGCGGTTCCCGGTTCCCCGAATTTCATTAAAAATTTGCCATTGGAATCAAATCTTTGAATTCGGGCATTCCCTGTATCAACAACCCATAAAGAATTTTTTTCATCAATTTTGATTGAATATGGAAGATTCATCTGTCCATTTAAATTTCCGGTACTTCCAAATCCAAGAATGAACTCACCCCGTGAATTGAATTTCTGAATACGATCACCGCCAGTATCTGCGACATAGATATTTCCTTCGTTATCGACAGTAACGCCAAAAGGAGATGTTAACATTCCGGGCAGCGGCCCAGGGAATCCAAATTGGCAAATAAATACGGCTCTTTCTGAAAGAGAGAAATCGGAGACTTTTGGTTCGAACACATCCGGTTTTACGCATGATGTGAGGATGATTGTAATTAATAAAAGACTGAATAAGATTATTTTTTTCATATCATACTCCTTTATGGTATTGAGGTTATTCCATTATAACTTCAAAGATTTTTATCTGAGTAAGTCCAATGTCTGAAACATAAATTTTATTCTGCCTTGCAAATATACCGAAGGGCATGATAAAATCTTGTGGAACCCCCCCCATTTTCCCGAATTTTCCGAGAAAGGTTCCGTTCGGGTCAAATTTCAGTACTTTATAATTTCCGCCATCAGCAACATAGATATATCCGGCTTCATCTACAGCTAATCGATAAGGCATTAACCATTCAGAATCTCCCTGTCCTGCTTGCCCCCATTTCTTAAGGATCTTTCCCTGAGAATTAAACTTTTTCAGTAATTGCTGAGCGATATCTAATGTATATATATTGCCAAGGTGATCAATGTCAACAGAATATATTGCAGTAAACTGGTAATTACCTGTTCCTGACTCTCCCCATTGTCTGATAAATTGTCCTTTTGAATTAAATACTTGCACTCTAAAATTTCCAGTATCTGCGACAATAATATTTCCATTTCTTGGATCAATGGCAAAATCGTAAGGGGATGAAAATTGTCCGTTTCCTGTTCCCCCTTCACCAAACTGCATGAGATACTTACCGTTTGGAGTGAATTTTTGGAGCCTTGAATTTCCGAGATCCAAAACCCAGACATTTCCTGTAGAATCCAAACGAATAGCTATGGGAGTGTTAAGCTCGCCATCTCCTGTTCCCGGTGTTCCCCATGATTTTAAAAATCTTCCCCTGTGATCAAATTTTTGTATGCGATGATTTCCTGTATCGGCGACATAAATATTCCCGTCTTTATCAGCCGTAATATCATACGGGGCATTAAATTGGCCTTCTAATGCTCCGGGAAACCCGAATGTCCTGTAGAATACAATTTTTTCTGTTAATTTCTGAAGCTGTCCCGGCTCAAAAATATCAGGAGGAACACAGGATGAGAGAAGTAATATGATAGAAAGGAAAAGGAAAAACAGTGCTTTTTTCATTTGGACCTCCAAATTTTTTATTCTAAAACAATTTTAAATATTTTTATAGAGCAAAACATAAAATCGATTACATATATATTTGATTTATCCGCAAATAATCCCAGCGGTGACATAAAATTCTGAGGTTCTCCCCCTTGTTTTCCCCATTTTAAAATGAAATCACCCTGAGGAGAAAATTTCATTATTTTAAACGAGCCAATATCAGTGACATAAACATATCCTGCAGTATCAACCGCAAGTCTATAAGGAACCTGCCATTCGGCATCATTTGTACCAACCTGTCCCCATTTTCTCAATATTTTCCCGTTGGAGTTAAATTTTTTAATTATTCCTAATCCAAGGTCTAAAGTGTAAATATTTCCCAGATGATCAACATCAACTGAAAATAAGGTACTGAACTGATAATTTCCAATTCCGGGCTCTCCCCATTTTCTTATAAATTTACCTTTAGAATTAAAGACCTGGATTCTTGCATTTCCTGTATCAGCAACGATAATATTTCCATTTCTCGGATCAACAGCAAAATCATACGGGGTTTGGAATTGGCCATCGCCGGTTCCCGGTTCACCGAATTTCATGAGAAATTTACCGTCAGGTGAGAATTTCTGTATCCGGTTATTTGCTGTATCCAGAACCAGGATATTTCCTGAACAATCCGTTGTGATAGCCAAAGGGCTGTTAAATTGGCCATTTCCAGTTCCCAGAGTTCCCCACTTCATAAGAAACTCACCGGAACTGCTGAATTTTTGAATTCGGTTATTTCCCGTATCGGCAACATAGATATTTCCTTCTTTATCGGTTGTGAGGTCATATGGACTGATTAACATACCATCTAACGGTCCCGAAAAACCGAAAGTACCACAAAAGATTACTTTTTCTGTCAATGGTTTTAATTCTTCCGGTTCAAAGATATCCGGCGGAACACAGGATGTCATGAATAAAATGAATGAGATGAAAAAGAGAAGAAAAAGTTTTTTCATTTTACTGCCCATTTTTATTTTTAAGATTTTTATATTTAAAAAAGATATTATTCAAATTTTTCAACGATTGTTCCCTTATTCCAAAATAGTTCGAAATATTTTTATTGATCCTACTCCTAAATCACTTACATAAATGTTTGTTTCATCGGCATAAACCGCCACCGGGGAGATGAAGTATTGTGGTGCACCCCCCATCTCCCCCCAAGTCATTACGAAATCACCCTGTGGAGTGAATTTTATAACGTTATATTTTGCAATGTCGGTCATATAAACATATCCGTTCGGATCAACCGCAAGCCTAAAAGGGGTCTGCCATTCAGAATCATTTATACCGACTTGTCCCCATTTCCTTAAAATCTTACCGTCCGGGTTGAATTTTTTTAATACACGGGTTCCAAGGTCTAATGTATAGATATTTCCTAAATGATCAACATCAAGAGAAAATAGAGAGATAAACTGATAGTTACCGCTTCCCAATTCTCCCCACTTACGAATAAATTTGCCCTTTGAATTAAATACCTGGACTCGATAATTTCCTGTATCCGCGACGATAATATTTCCGTTTCTTGGATCAATTCCAATGTCATAAGGCTGTTGAAATTGTCCATCTCCTGTTCCGGTTTCTCCGAATTTCATGAGGAATCTACCGTCCGTGGTGAATTTTTGAATCCTATTATTTCCTGTATCTAAGACCAAGAGATTTCCCGAGGAATCAATCTTTATTGCCTGCGGTGCTGAAAATTGGCCATTTCCAGTTCCGGGAGTTCCCCACTTCATAATGAAATTTCCTTTGGGTCCGAATTTCTGAATACGGTTATTTCCCGTATCTGCAACATAGATATTGCCGTCCTTATCTGCGGTTATATCCCATGCGTTATTTAACTGACCGTCTGCAGTTCCCGGTACCCCGAAAGTTCCGCAGAAAACAATTTTCTCCGTTAACTGTTTCAATTCTCCCGGTTCAAATATATCGGGAGGAACACATGAAGAGATAAATAGAATTAAAAACAATGAAGTAAGCATTATTACTTTTTTCATTTTCCCTCACGGTATTTTTAAAAGTTAATTTTATTTTCTATATCGAACTCGATTAATAATGAAAACCTGAAAAAATATTGAACAGGTTTTTCAATCTCCCAATTTTTCCTGTCAGGTGTTAAGCAGTAAGAAAATGTAATTTCCGGGGACAGGAAGTAAACGGACTTATCTATACGCATTCCTGTCCCAATCGTAAGGTAAATATCATTTTCAAGGTCATCCTTATCGTAATTGGAATCAAATTCGGCGGATATCTCTTTTATATCCGTATATGAATAGGAAGTATCAACGATATCATCATAAAGGGTGGCATCTGCAGATGCTTCATATTCCGCAGCATTCTCAAATACAAAAATAAATCCTGTTAAAAAATAAACAAGAGGAGATATGTGCGTTTCAAGTAATACAGGAATTTGAAATGAACTCCAATGTTCATCAACCTCAATTGCAATATCATACCGGTCAAAACTTGTGAAGGGTTCAAAAGGAAGGGGAAGGGAATCCTGGTTATATTCATATTCATGCTTAAGATGCCAGTTTGAAAGAAGAAGGCCGACTCGAAGGGCGTATCTTTCATTTTTTAGCTGATGCCGGTAATGAATTCCGAACTGGTATGAAACCCCATGTTTCTTTACAGATTCCCCATACTCATCATAGAATTGTTTTGAACTGTTCAGTCCCGTTTCAAATAGAATGGACGCCTCCGAACTAAATGAGAAAATTATAATAAATAGGAAGATAATTGAACAACATTTGGCAACTTTTTTCATTGAAATCCCCGTTCTTTTCATCATTATATATTGCTTTACCATAAATGTCAAGAAAAAACAGGGACGGTTCTTTCATTTTTATCATAGTGGGGAGTGGATTGTGGAGGGTGGGGGGTGATGATGGAAGATTTGAATTGTTAAGCGTGTCCC
>JAQVHJ010000059.1 GCA_028696285.1 bacterium | reverse complement strand
GTGGAATTTAATATCAAATTTGATACTGAAGGAATTAAATGGATCGGTGAGTTTATTTGGATGAAAATAAAATGCGGTGATAAGGATAATGAAATATTAGATTTTGGAGAAGGAATAAAAGAAGAGTTTTCGAAGCTGCATTCTAAAAAGATAAAATTTAAAAGTATAAATAAATTACCTGATCATGTTGATTATTATCCGAATTCTGACAGGGAATTCAATTTATATTTTGAATTTGGTTATGAGAAAGAAGGGGAGATAAAATGGATAGAAGGGGCTATTATACCATTCAAGGTATTTGTAATTTATAAAAAATCTGTTGAAATATCTCTTCCTCTTGATGTGTTCGTTGAAATCAGCTGTAAATCAGCAAGGGGCTTGAATAGCCAGGATGAAATTGTTGAAAGCGAGTTTATAAAAGGGTGCGGAGAATTTGCTGAATATCAAGGGGAAAAATTTAAATACATCTATCCTTGGAACTGGAATAAAATAAATTATCCATTAAAACAATTTTTACTTGACACTGGTGGTAAATGCGGAGTTTGGAGTGAATATTTAGAATATTTAAATTTAATACAAGGAATAAAAGTACCGAGGGGTGTTGTTTGTTCAATCTATTTTCCGGGAAAACCTATCGAAGGATGGCAAGATAATGAAACAGGAATATGGCACCAAAATTTATATAGAACAAGAAAAATTGAATTTACAAATACAGATGATGAAAAGAATTGGGAATTTCCCAATCATGAATTCATATACTATTATTCATATTCAAAGAAGAAGTATATAATTTATGATCCGTCAAATTATGTTGATGGAATTCATGAGAAAACATATGATCAATATGAAAATCATATCATACAGAACATTGGATATGTAAGATTTTATAGTGTTAACGGTGAATCAAAATATTCTTGGGTAAAAAAAGTGGAAAATCCTATTGATAGTTTTACTTTCTCAAAATTTTATTTTAATAATGAATGGAGGTAAAAATGAAATTTAAATATTTTTTATTGTTATCTATTTTATTTATAACCTTATTCGCATTTTCAGAGGAAAAGATATTTATCCCTGAATATGAGTTTAATAAATTTAATTTAATTGACTCAAAAACAAATTTGAGTATGGCTTTTTGGATTATTGCTGAGAATACATATGAGGATTTTAGTATTAACAAATTTTATTTTCCTAAAGATAAATCAACTGAAAATTCAGGTGTTGGTTTAATTAGATATAAGTTTCCCGATGTTTCCGAGGCTGAGAAAAGCGTTCAATTTTGGGATATATTTTCAAATGCGAACCTTTTCCCAGTATTACCAGGAACTGTTTCAAAGAAGAATATTGGATTTAAGAATTATGTTCAGGGAACAGGAGTAATTACCTTTCTTGAATTAAGAATTTCTGATCTTGATTATTATCTTAATTATGAATATAAAAGTGGTGATAGATTATACCATTTAGGTTTATTTGTTATCATGGAAGATGGTTGGGTATTTGAAGTTTATCAAACATTTGATAAATATCAACCCTGGATGGGTAGATTGGACCCGGAAATGCTTGAATATCTCGCGGAGAAGGGTGTTGAAGTGTATTATGCTAAGAAGTGCGAGATTAAAATAGAACCGCATAAATGGAACCTTAACTGGTCGGGAGATAATGCTGATCCGGAAGGTTTGATCAATGTCTGGGTTGGGAATCTTGAAGAAGATATTTCCGTTGAGGATATTGATTTGAGTACTATCGTTTTAAACGGTAAAGTTCCGGTATTTAAGAATGTCGGGTATGAGAATAATGAAAATTTCCAAGGTAAGGTTCTGCATTTACAGTTCAAGAAGAAGGAATCACTCGAAACAATATTTTTTCCACAGAAAGGAGAGACGCGCGAGATCTGCATAGAAGGCAAACTGAAGACAGGCGAGAACTTCATTGGGAGAACTGAGATAGAGATTCATTAATTTGGTGCCAGAGTTCACAAGTAAACACCTTATCTGTAATCAGTAATCAGTAACAGTAACCTGTTGAGATTGCTTCGTCAAGTTCCTTGAACCGTCGTTCGCAATGACAGTGTAACACGTGGTGTACACTGCTTCGCTAATGACGTTATTTGATTTGCAGATGTTTAAATATAATTGAAGGGAGAATTGGAAAAATTCAAGAAGGGGGGGTAATCTTAATCGAGAACGATTTCAGATTACATGCTATTGATATTTATATCAATTTTCCAACTACAAACTTACTTCTACTTTTTTATTTTTGAGAGGATCCAGCTTAAGAAGAAAACAGCTGTGTAAATAATCACTATCAGGGCGCCGGAAGGAACTTTGGTATAGAATGAGATATAAAGCCCTGAGAATATGACTATTACTGAAAGAATAATAGAGAAGGGGATAATTTTTTTATAGTCATTGAGCCAAATTTGTGTTGTTGCAGCTGGGATTACAAGCAGGGCAGAGATTAAAATTATCCCTACTAATTTAATTGAGATAATAATGGTAACAGCAATTATTATAGTGAGGAGATAATTATAAAAATCCATGTTCAAGCCAAGGACTCGGCCATAGGTTTCATCAAAAGACAGCATGATAAACTCTTTTAAGTAAAATAAAAGAATTATGATAATTATCAAGGCAAGGACTCCGTACATTATCAAATCTTCTTTTGTTACAGAAAGGATATTTCCGAATAAATATCCGAAGATATTTGCAGAGTATTCTTTTTTCAAAGAGATCAACATGATTCCCAAAGCCATTGAAAACGAGAATAGAATTCCGATAACGGAATCTTCCTGGATTTTTTTCTTTTCAACAAAGGAAACGATAGCGATACCTGAAATAATGGCGAAGAGAAGAGCAGAGATCATGGGGGAGAATCCGAAGAATAAGCCGATTGCGAGCCCGCCGAAAGCGGAATGTGAGATTCCTACGCCGATAAAAGAGATTTTTCTTGATACAATAAAGAATGAGATGAACGAACATAATACGGCGATTAAGAACCCGCCGATAAATGCATTGATCATAAACGAGTATTGGAAAATGCTCGGCATTATTTATTCTCCTCGTCGTCATGATGCTCATGAACAAGCCGGTGCGGGATATTCTTCCCGTGAATAATAACTTCCAGGTGTGATCCGTAATGTTTATCAAAATTCGGGCAAGTCAAGGCTTCTTCCGGGGAAGAGTGGTGGAATAGGGTGTTATTTACACAAGCAATCTCATCACAAATCTTTGGGATAACACTTAAGTCGTGAGTGACAATAATTATTGTCAGGTCAAATCTTCTGTGAATATCCTTTAAAGTCGCAAAGAACAGATCCTGAGCCGCGACATCAATCCCGGTCTCCGGTTCATCCAGCAGGAGGAGTTCAGGTCTGTTGATTAATGCTCTTGCGATGAATATCTTCTGCTGTTGCCCGCCGGATAAATCCGCGATATGTTTTTCAAGGAGATTTTCAATATTTAACGCCTGAGCAATCTCAGATAATCTTTCCTTGTCTTCTTTTCTTGGTGTGCTTAACTTTCCCTTTTGACCTATTTTCCCAAGTAATATGGCATCAGAGACTTTAATCGGGAATGTCCATCTAACCGTAGCATGCTGTGGAACATACCCGATTCGTACAATAGTTTCCGGTGTTCCCGGTTTCTGATTATGGAAGAGGATTGTGCCTTTATCCGGTTTCTCAAGACCTGCGATTAATTTTAAAAGAGTAGTTTTTCCGCCTCCATTCGGTCCGATTACTCCAATAATCCTATTCCGGGTAATCTTTAGATTTACATCACTCAGAACCCATTCCTTGTCATACTTGAACCAGACATTTGTCAAAGAGAGAAAATTATTTTCCACACATACCTTCCTGAATTTGGTCAAAATTATATTCCATTAATTTAATATATGAATCAAGTTCCCCCATACCGCCTAAGGGATCAAGAATAATTACCTTAGCATTAGTTTCACTTGCTATTATTTGGGGAATATTTTGAGGAATAAGTTTTTCTGAAAAGATGACCTTGATATTTTCCGTTTTTACTGTTTCAATAATCTCAGCAAGTTCACCGGGCAATGGTTCCTGTCCGGGATTGTGAAGGATCACTCCTCTCATCTCAAGGCCGTAATCACGGGAAAAATATAACCAGGCCGGGTGATACGCTATGTATTTTTTGTTCTGACAGTTATTTAATCCTTCTGAAATTTTTGTATCTAACGCAATAATTTTATTTAGGTATAATGCAGAATTGTTTTCAAAGATTTCCTCGTGTTCCGGGAATGTTTTTTGTAATGCAGATTTTATTTCAGGAATTAATAAGATAATATTTTTTGGAGATAACCAGTAATGCGGATCTTTCATATCCTGTGAATGATTATCTGAATGCGAATCATGCTCATCATAACTGTCTATAGGAGCAATTTGATTCGAAAGGTCTATTACCGCAGAGTCACCGGAGAGAATTTTATCAAGCCAAAACTCAAACCCGAAACCGACTTTAAAAATTACTTTAGAATTCCTGATATTAATAATTGTTTGAGGTTCCGGTTCAAAACTATGTGGATCCTGACCCGGTTTGATGAGGTAAATCACTTCAAAATCATCACCGGCAATGTTTTTTACTAAATCTGCTATCGGGAAGATTGTTGTTACAATTATTGGCTTACGCTTTTCCTGAACCGGCCTAGAACATGAAATGCTCATCAAGAGGATTATCCCAACCAAAAATAAAAGAATAAAATCTTTTTTCATCAAATTCATTTTCCATTTTAGATAATAAATATACCATATTTCACCCAAATTGTCAATATTTATAATGGATTGAAAAAAATCAGGGACGGTTCTTTCATTTTTATCAAAAAGCTCTGTAAATATCGCTGCATTGGGATTTTTGAAATGAAAACTTTTATTAAAATTGTGATGGTATGGTTTTCCGAACATTAGGGAAGTTACAGCAGAAAATGTAAAAAATGAAAGAACCGTCCCTGATTTTTATAATTTTTCATATTCGGAAATTATATATTTATTATTTTTAATAAGTCCTTTAACTTTGGCATGATGAAATGCGACATGGTTTTTTCCTCTAAGGACAGTACCGATGCTTTCAATAGTGAATGTATTTTCAAATTCACTGAATTTGATTTCAAATTTACCGTTGCTGAACAATTCTTCATATTCATAATATATCATTTGACCTGAATTCAATTTGAACATTGCTTCATCAATTCCTGCTTCAGAGATTAATCTTGCGTCGATTTCATGAATTTGATGCATAGCCCTTCGCTGAATATAAACAATTGTCGAAAACAAGAGAGTGATCATCAGTGAAATTATCATAAAGATCACTAAAACTGTAATTAAGATTCCGCCATTAGTTTTGTTCATTTTATTCTAACATTCCTTAAGTAATGACCCGAAGAGAAAACATATGATTTCGGAAGAGTTCCTGACCTGTCGACAAATATCATTGAGAAGTATACGAAATTTGATTTTTCCGGGATACCTTTATTAAAAAATGCATTAAAATCTTCGACACCCTGAGCAAATACAGAATCGTTTCTTGAGATTTCACTCTCTTCATTATCAATTAATATCTGAGTGTATTTTAATTTATTTGAAAGAAAATCAAAGCTAATCACGGCATACTCATTGAAATCGGGATCATCTTCTTTAATCTTGAAAATTATTTGTTTTCCTGTATAGTTGAACTCCTTAAAATCTGAGATGCAGTATTCGGATGTGAATAACTTTTCAATAATGAAATCAATACTGTCATTTCCAGCACGCATAAAATTACTTTTAGCTTCATATAATCCTGTTGTTTTCTTGAAGATATTAAACAATGAAAATATCATTACTGAAAGCAATCCGACAATAAAGATCACGATAATAAGTTCAACCAGAGTAAATCCTTTCTTTTTACAGGCCATATCGGTATCTCAATGTTTCCATTTGTAATTCATATGGATTTTTTTTATTTCCCCACACAGCTCGAAGATTTATACGCTTCATCTCGCTTGTTTTATAAAACTGGATAGTAAGGAAAAGTCTCAGGTTCCTGTGTTCCTTTGGATCTAAAAAAAGATAACTGATATCCATGTCCTTTACCGGATATAACTTTTCATACGGTAAGCTTTTATAATATTCAAAGACCAGTTCAATAGTATTTTTATTATAAATAATATTTTCAGTATTAAAAGTAACCTTACTTGTTGCTTCGAATGTTTTCAATACTATAACCGAAAGCATTGAAAAGATGGCGATGGTGATAATAACCTCGATTAATGTGAATGATTTTATATTTTTCGTTTTCATTTATGGAGGTATTTATGGAGTTCATTGATAAAGAGATTATTTTCTTCAGCAGCCCCGATACTTACTCTTAAATACCCATTCATTCCGGGAATGGGAGAAAGATTGCGAACCCTGACTCCTTTTTCAATAAGGTATTTATATAATTTTGAATCACATGAGAATGAAATGAAGTTACCGCAGCTTTTAAGATAATTTATTTTTAATTTATCAAACTGAGAATAAAATTTTTCTTTTTCTTTTTGGATAAATTTATTAACCTTCCTGATATGCGGGAGTAATTTCTGAATATTAATGCAGATTAAAAGTGAGAGGATATTTACATTATACGGAGAAAACATGATATTTTCAAGAATCCGGATATTCTCTTTTACAGAGATTCCATATCCGATTCTTAATCCTGAAATGCTGAATGTTTTTGAAAATGTTCTTGTAATGAAGAGGTTATTGAACTTCCTTATCAAATCAATATAAGTAATACCTGAGAATTCATGATAAGCTTCATCTATTAGAACGGCACCTGCTTTCTTTAATGCTGAATTTATAACAGAGTTTTTCTGAATATTCCCTGTCGGGTTATTAGGTGTTACAATATTGACCAGATCAAAATATTCATTAAAGAAATCAGTGTCAATTTCATATTCGGGTGAAAGTATTTCGATTTTGGTTTTCTTTTTTGAATGAAGAGCAAATAGCCTGTACATAGGATAGGTTGGTTCAAATATTAAGGTTTTCGGATTTGTAATGATGAACACGCCCTGAATGACCTGGTCCCCGCCTGATGTGATAATTACTTCATCAGGTGAAATGTTTAAGTATTCCGAGAGGGCTTGTTTTGCTTTTCTGTATAGGTTTGCCTGTGGATATCTTCTCCACTCAAGTTTATTCAATTCTTCCGTTAAAAAAGCTTTGATATTTTCCGGTAATTCAAAACAGGATTCGTTCTGGTCTAATTTAGCCTGAAACGGCAGTTGAGATACAGAGAATGTTGATTTACTTCTTTTTAAAATATCTTTCCTGATACCCTTGGGAAATTCCATTCAGAATCCTTTAAGCGGATGGGGTTACTCTGATTACTTCTTCGATAGTGGTAAGGCCCCTGACTAATTTACGAATTGCGCTTTCTCTCAGGCTTATCAATCCTTCTTTCAGAGATAACTCGCGCATTTTTTCGAGAGTAACTTCCATATTAATAAAATCGATCATTTTATGTGTAATGGGGAGTATTTCAAATATGGCGGTTCTTCCTAGATATCCCGTATCATTACATTCCCTGCAGCCCTTACCCCTCGAGAATATTAAATTTTTAGCGCTTGACTCATTTATATTCAGAATCTTCAATTCTGCTGTCGTTGGATTAAAATATTCTTTACAATAAGGGCAAACCGTCCTGATTAAACGCTGTGCCACCACGCCCAATAAAGTTGAAGAGATCAGATACGGTTCCACACCGATATCTTCCAAGCGTGTAATAGCTGAGACTGAATCGTTAGTATGGAGTGTAGATAAAACGAGGTGCCCTGTTAACGCTGCTCTGATTGCATTTTCGGCAGTGTCCAAATCTCTGATTTCACCTACCATAATAATATCCGGGTCCTGGCGTAATAAAGTTCTCAAGGCATTGGCAAATCCCATTCCAATATCATCATTAATAGAGACTTGGTTGAAGTCTTCGCATATCAATTCGACCGGTTCCTCGATTGTAGTAATATTCTTATCCGGACATTTGATGTAATTCATTGCAGAATACAGGGTAGTGGTCTTTCCTGAACCTGTAGGCCCGGTTAATAAAACAATTCCATGAGTATGCTGAAGGAGTTTTATGAACTTCTCACGTTCCTGGTCATTGAATCCGACCTGATCAAGGTTTTTCATCAGGATGTCAGGATCTAAAAGTCTCAGTACCGCCTTCTCCCCGAAAACAGTGGGGATTAATGAAATTCTCAATTCTACATTTCTGTCGGCATGCTCGATTCTGATACGCCCGTCCTGGGGTCTGCGTTTTTCTGCCAAGTCAAGTCCTGACATAATTTTAATCCGGGAGATAATTCCTAAATGCAGTTGCCGAGGCAGTTTCCGGATAGTATGAAGAAGTCCGTCAATTCTTAAACGGATGTGAGTGAATTCCTTTTTTGGTTCAATATGAATGTCAGAAGCCCTCTGTTCGATTGCTTTATGAATCAGTAAATCAACAAGATTAATAAGCCCCTTATCGGTTACCAGACTCTGTTTGATTCTGGAAACATCTGTAATATCCACAGAGATATCCGAACCCTGATAATCCTTCAAAGCTTTATCAAGAGATTTTTCAAAACCGTAGAATTCATTTATTACCTTCATAATCTCTGACTGAAGGGCAACTACCCACTTGATCTGGAAATCTGTTATTCTGCGTAAATCATCGATCAATACCATATCTGCCTTCTTTGAAATTGCAACATACAGGATATTCCCGCTCTTTTCAATGGTTACTATCTCGTGCTGCCTGCAGAGACGTTCAGGGAGAACTGTAACAACCTCGGGATTAAGCTCTAAAGGATCTAAACGTTTAAAAGAAAAACCAAGAGATTCAGCAAATTTCTGCATGTACTTGATCTCATTCAGAAATTTCCTTCGGATTAAAATGCGGATAATATCTTCCCCGGTCTTCTTTGACTCATCCTTTGCCATGTCAATATTGACCATTTTACACAGATCATTATCTAAAAGAAATTTTTCTATATTCTGAGCGTTTTTATTTTCCATATTAACATTCCTTCATTTATTTAGAAAAAGTATAACATATATAATAAATTATGTCAAGTTGAATGTGTGAACGGTAAACGGTAATCCGTGAACCGTGATTCGTGATTCGTGATTCGGAAAACGTAAGAATTGTATTACAAGCGTTTGATACACATTGTAGGGGCGAAGAGCCAGGACGCATCGCTGCTCTTGCTAGATCTTGCGATAACGCCCGTATCATAAGAACAAAAAACATTGTGAGGTTAAAACATATGAATCGTGATTCGGAATATAATGTGAAATAAACATTACATTAATAATATTTTGCGTTGTTAAATTATTCTGAACTTCGCGTGATCATTTTATTTAGTCATACCCACCGTTGAAACGGTGGGCTAAAAGCGTTCTATCCCTTCGGAAAGATTTCCTCAGGAAATCTCAGTAAGAGATTCAAGTTTGAGTTTGCTCCCCTAATCGGGGAGTATTTTTATATGACGTCTCGAACTCAATACTCGAACTCGAACTGATTTATACTGTTGATCGTGTTGACTGTTCCCCGTAAGAGAGATTGCTTCACCTTTAACGGTAAACGGTGAATGGTAAACGGTAAACGGTCAGATTTGTAG
>JAQVHJ010000058.1 GCA_028696285.1 bacterium | reverse complement strand
TTAGTTGATATTAAGTTAAAATGATATTCTGAACCAGAGAGCTTTGTATTGAAAATTGAAGATTTTAGATTGAAAATTGGGAATATAGCATTAAGAAGAATGTTGCAGATGTTTATAACAATCGATGCTTAACATGAAAATGAGTGCAAAAATATTTTTTCACAGGGATTAAACGGGATTAAAAAGAGAAACTTATTTATCTGCTTATAAGATTATGAAGACATATTGAACCAAAAGTCAAATAATACTTTTGCATAAATTGAATGTGTTTTGATTACAGGGACGGGGGTGGAAAAAGTTGAAAAATTATATGTTAGTGGAGAGTGGGGTGTGGAGAGTGGAATGTGATGATGGTATACGTGAATTGTGAATTGTTATAACATTATTTGTCATTTTGTTGCTTGTCCAGAGTGAAGCGAAGGACCTGGTGGTGGCAATCCATTTTCGTGTTGCAAACATTTGATACAATATGTAGGGGCGAAGGGTCTTCGCCCGTATCGACAGTATTTAATACTACAATATTATGTAAAAAAAACATAATCTGACAACTAATAATTGTACAGGCGAGGAGCCCGGACGCATCGCTATTGCTTGCTAGATCTTACGATAACGCCCGTATCATAATTATTTAACATCTTAATATTATCAGAAAATAACATAATTATCAAAGCAAATAACTATAAAGCGCCCGGACGGACGCCCTTCTTTTTGTTTTAAAATTGATACTTAATAAGCAATTGAATGTAATTTTTTACCATGAAGTTAAGATTCATGCTGCGAGCATAAGATTTGTATTTCTCATATTTATTCCACTTTCCATCCTCCACCCTCCACTTACCACTAATATTTAACTCCTAGGCCGGCACCTTTATACTTGACAATAAATTTGATTTGAAGTATAATGTAATTTGGGTTCTTTATCTTAAGTTTTAAATGAAAGGAGAAGTTAAGATGAAACCGAGAAAGATAAAAGAGAACATCTTTTTAATCGGCGGTGTTGACTGGAACCGGCGGTTATTTGATTCATTAATACCGCTTCCGGACGGGACAAGTTATAATGCATATTTGATCAAGGGCAGCGGGAAAACGGCATTATTAGATACGGTTGATCCGAAACTGGTTGAGTTCCTATTTGCGCAGCTGGAAGATGTGAAAAACATAGACTATATCATATCACATCATACAGAACAGGATCATTCCGGGTCCATCCCGATGATTCTTGAGAAGTATCCGAATGCCAAAGTCATTGCATCAGATAAAGCGAAAGGAATGATAATGGATCATCTCCTGGTACCGGAAGAAAAAATTCAAGTTGTTAAGGACGGGGAAGAATTATCATTGGGTGATAAGACTTTAAAGTTCATTTATACACCCTGGGTACATTGGCCGGAGACAATGGTAACATACCTGAAGGAAGATAATATTTTATTCTCCTGTGACTTTTTCGGTTCGCATATTGCAACATCAGACATCTTTGTTACGGATGAAGGCCTTGTTTATGAATCGGCCAAGAGGTATTTTGCGGAGATAATGATGCCGTTCAGGAATATCATTAAGAATAACATTAAGAAGGTGAGTGAGTATAAAATAGATATTATCGCGCCGAGCCATGGACCGCTTTATGATAAACCTGAATTTATTATTGAAGCATATAAAGATTGGATTGCCGATACACCGAAGAATATCGCCGTGATCCCATATATCTCCATGCACGGGAGTACGGAAAAGATGGTCATGCATCTCACCGCAGCACTTGCAGAAAGGGGAGTGAAGGTTCACCTGTTCGACTTGGCGGTTACAGATATAGGAAAACTTGCAATCACACTCGTAGATGCTGCAACAATTATCATCGGCACCCCAACCGTGCACATGTCTCCGCACCCGGTCGTAACGTATGCAGTTCAGTTGGCGAATATCCTGAGACCGAAACTGAAGTTCGCGTCCGTAGTGGGATCATACGGCTGGGCAACCAAGGCAGTTGAGCAGATAGCAGGAATGATACCAAATCTGAAAGTTGAAATATTAAATCCTGTTATAGTAAAAGGTTATCCCAAGGAAGAAGACCTGAAAGCGCTTGATACACTTGCCCAGGCAGTTGCAGATAAACACAAAGAGAATAACGTAATTTAGAATTAAAAAATCTGTGAAATATATGATGTCATGTTTTCTCAATTGAGAAAACGTGACATCGATATCGAGCGGAAAAATCTATTCTATTATTTCAATGTCATTATAATCTTTTAAATGCGGAGAGATTATTCTCTGCATATATTCTTCGTCGGGAGGTATTCTCCGGTAAATAGTTCCGATGATCTTGACTTTTTTATCTTTGAAAGTTTCTGCTTCAGGGGGCATGTAGCTTAATATAACCTTTGTCCCGTCTTCCAATTCTAAATATGTTCCCTGGAATACTTTTTTATGTAGTTTCAAATCAACCTTCTCTTCAGAGATCCGGTAGATTCCTATTAAGCAGACGGTATTTGTATCGAATTTTTCTATGTCATTTATATTTCTGCATTCGGGTGTCCCGCTTATTTTTTCTTTTGGTTTGGACTCATTAATATCTTCGGGAACGGGTGGAAGTTCTTCAATTTCCTCCGGGTTTAGTGTAACTTCCAATAAAACCGGGTTATGGTCTGAGTCCTGAAAATCGAGGTCAAATCCCTGAACCTTATTAACCATAACATTTGGCGAGACTAAAAAACCGTCAATGATAGTCCTGAAATTATCACCTTTAACATACGGAGTTGAGTTCGCCCTGATGGTTGGATTATTTTTATCAAAATAAAATTTCCAACCTTCCGGAGACCAGTCATTAGGAAGGTATTGAAGCCAGTCGGGATCGGGTTTATTATTAGAAAAAGTATTTTGGAATCCCGGGAATGAATGGTTCCAGTCACCTCCGACAATGACAAAATTTCCCATCTCGTATTGAAGAAGAATAAATTCCTTTAAAAACGTTAATTGCTGTTTGCGCAATTCACCGCCTTTGTCAAATGCTGATAAATGCATATTTATTACAATGAGCCTTTTTCTCGTTTTCTCTATGGGAATAACCGATACCAGAATACATCTATCCAGATGGAAAACTCTGGTGGGCCAGGAATATTCACCGGGCAAGGAATAACGTGTCATTTCAAGTGTATCGAACCTGGAGAGGGTCAATAATCCCGATTTAACACGGCCCATCGGTTTTTTCAACGGTACAGGAACGAACGGGACTTTGTAGTTGTATGCAAAACCGGAGGAGTAATCCTTGAATTCGGATTTCAAGCCTTGGACTTGTTTAATCCCGTAACTGCGTTTTGCATCCTCATCAACTTCCTGTAAAAGAATGATATCTGCATTCCGGTCTTTAATGAATTTTTTAATATTCTTAAAATGCTCTTCAACAACCGTCTTACTTTCTGCAAGGGATGATTTTCCGCCATCCATGAAGAAATCAGCTTCTGCTCCCAAACCACAATACCCGATATTCCAGATCAGGATTGAGAGTGAGTCGGGAACCTGTGCTGATTTCGGATTCTCAACAGTGATAGGCTCCTGTTCCGGTGGTTTGTAATCCAAACCTGCATTAACATAGGAAACGGAAACAGAGATTAAAAAGAAAAGGATAAAAATCAGTTTCAGTTTACTTTGTTTAAAAAGCTTCATTGCAATCCCCCTGTTTTTATGAATGTATTATAACACGAATCTTTTCTTAAAGCAAGGGTAAGAGAGCAGATTTAAAAATAATACTTGAATTTTAATCTTTAATAGGTTAAAATACAAAATATAAAAATTAAGATACCGGAGGAAATATGGAAAAGCAGATTGAATTTAAACCGGGTAAGGTTGCATTATTTGCAAGCATTATAGTTATCTCAGTCTTATTCCTTATCGTATTTGCCAGTAGAGGGGAATTTTCACGAAGGACAATATTGAAAGAAAGCACTTCTCAATGCGCAACTTTTATGATAGAGTCCGATGGGAATGTTTATGTTGCGCATAATCTTGACGAAGCTGTTCCGGTTTACGGTCTTGTTTTTATTAATAAGCGCGGTGTGAAGAAAAAGAACCTTGGCTGGAAGGATTTCTATTCGTTAACCGGGTATCAGAAGAAGGAAAAGAGAATTGAATGGGTTTCAAAGTACGGGTCCATTACATACAACGCATGGGGAAAGGAATTTATTGACGGGGGTGTGAATGAAAAAGGTTTATATATAGGCGAGATGACTATGTGGGAAACTCAATACCCTGAATATCCCGGGAAACCTAAAATGCATCATCATTTATACATGCAGTATGTTCTTGATAACTTCGCAACAGTTCAGGAATATTTGGATAATATTAACAATGTCGCGATTAACGGCCATTGTATTTGGCATTATTTTGTTGCAGATCCTTCAGGAGCTGTAGCAATTGTCGAATTCTATGACGGGAAAACACATATCTATACAGGTGAAGATTCTCCTGTCAAGATTCTATGCAATAGAAGGTATGATAAGGAACTGGCGATGATGCCCGAGAATGAAAAAGAATACCAGGAAATGATTGATAAAGATTATTACGAGAAGGATCTCAGGTTCATGCTAGGAAATAAAATGATAAACGATTATAAATCTAAATCAGAAGGAGAGGCCGTTGATTACGCATTCTCAATACTGAAAAAGATGGATTTTGGATATAATCGGTGGCAGATAGTATATGATCTTACTAATCTCAGGATGTATTTCAGGTCAAATCTCGCGAAGGAAATTAAATATCTCAGTTTCAATGATTTTACTTTCGAACATGATTCCCCTATAAAAGTATATGATGTACATTCAGATGAAAAAGGTGATGTCTCCGGCAAATTCATTAACTATACAAAGGAACTGAATAAACAATATTTAATCAAAGATTTCAAGGAAATAGATTTCGGATTCCTGGGCAACCTCCTCTTCAAGAAACGCTATATAAATTTATTAAATGAATACAGCAATCAATTTAAATAGTAAACGGTAAATGGTAAATGGTAAACGGTAAACGGTGAACGGTGAACGGTAAATGGTAAACGGTGAATGGTGAACGGTGAATGGTGAACGGTAAACGGTGAATGGTAGAACAAATGCAATATAAAATAACTTTATTACCAAAATTACTTTGATATTATTCTGAAAAGGATTAATCTCTGAACTCAGCAAAAATTTTACTACAATCATAATCTCACCATTGAAATGGTGGGCTAATACCGTTATTTGTTTTGAAAATCATGTTATTTTCTGATAAAATTAAGGTTTTAAATAATGATGATACGGGGGTTATCGTAAGATCTAGCAAGCAATAGCGATGTGTCCGGGCTCCTCGCCTGTACAATTATTAGTTGTCAGATTATGTTTTTTTTACATAATATTGTAGTATTAAATACTGTCGATACGGGCGAAGACCCTTCGCCCCTACATATTGTATCAAATGTTTGCAACACGAAAATGGATTGCCACCACCAGGTCCTTCGCTTCACTCTGGACAAGCAACAAAATGACAAATAATGTTCTAACAACTCACAATTCACGTATACCATCATCACATTCCACTCTCCACACCCCACTCTCCACTAACATATAATTTTTCAACTTTTTCCACCCCCGTCCCTGTTTTTAATGAGCATATGTTCAAAATATTATTTGACATTTGATTTGAAATATGATAGGATAGGGAAAAAGATTAAAAAGGAGGCGGAGTTTCATGAGTAAAAAGATAGTTGTAATCGGGGGGTCAGCTGCCGGTCCAAAAGCTGCAGCTCGGGCAAGAAGACTTGATCAGACTGCGGAAATTTTTATGTTCCAGAAGTGTAAGGAGCTTTCGATGGCATCCTGCGGATTTCCATATTATGTCGGGGGTGTATTTAACGATAGGAATCAATTACTTGCAGCTCCTACGGGTGTTACAAGAGATCCGACATTTTTTATGAATACAAAGGAGATTATTGCAAAAGTTGGTTATGAAGTCACAAAAATTGACAGAAAAGGGAAAAAGGTTCATTGGAAGGAGATGGAAACAGGCAAAACCGGGGAACAGGAATATGATAAATTAATTATCACGACGGGTTCCGGAGCCAAGATTCCCCCGATACCCGGGAAGGATCTTGAGGGTATCACGACTCTTGTTTCTATCCAGGATGCTGACTTTTTAAGAAAGATCAGGGATGAGAAAAAGATCAAGAAAGCAATAATTATCGGCGGTGGTTTGATTGGTATTGAGACCTGCGAAGCGCTTGAACTTGCAGGGATCGAGATCACTATCGTTGAATTATTACCGCAAATCTTAACCTTCTTAGATTGGGAGATGGCAAAGCTTGTTGAGAATTATCTTGTTAAGAAGGGGATTAATGTAATTACAAATAACGGTGTAGCGGCATTCCTTGGTGAGAATGGAAAATTAACAGGTGTAAAACTTCAGAACGGAACAGAATTATCATGTGAATTGGCTGTTGTTTCAATCGGTGTTTTTCCCAATTCGGATATTGCAAAAGATGCCGGTTTGGAGATTGGCCCTAATCGAGGAATAAAAATAAATGAATTCATGCAGACATCTGATCCGGATATTTATGCAGCGGGTGACTGTACTGAGATCCCGCAATTGATTACAGGGAAAACCGTTCATGCCCCCTATGGCGACTTGGCAAATTTAGAGGGAAGGGTAGCCGGAGAAAACGTAATTAAAGGTAACACTGCAAAATTTCCCGGAACAATCCAAACAGGAATTTGTAAGATATTTGATTATACTGCAGGAGCAACGGGGTTATCTGAAAGAAATGCAAAAACCCTGGGGTATGACGTAGAGACAGTGATAAATGCAAGCCCTGATAAACCCGGTTTCATGGGGGCAAAATTATTGATAAGTAAGTTGGTTGTAGATAAAAAAGACCAGCGTTTATTAGGTTACCAGTGCCTGGGTCCCGGTGATGTCAGCAAGCAGATTGCTCTTGCTGCGATGGCTTTACTTGGGAAATTAAAGGTTAATGATCTTGCAAACCTTGATCTTCCTTATGCCCCGCCGTTTTCTCTTGCAATAGATCATTTCATTGCCGGCGCACATATTATGCAGAATAAATTATCAGGCCAGATGACCGGGATTTCAGCAGAAGAAGTTTGGAAGAAGGTCAATAGTGAAGGAGAGAAACCCTTTATTCTTGATGCCCGAGGTCCTGATGAATTCGAACAGATGAGATTGGGTATAGGCGAAGTCCTGATTCCTCTTGGAAAATTGAGGAAGCAAATGGGTGATCTTCCCAAGGATAAGAACAAGGAAATTATAGCTTTTTGCAAAATATCTCTTAGGGGTTATGAAGCTTCTTTAATATTAAAGGCGAACGGTTATACCAATGTTAAGGTAATGGAAGGCGGGATTATGGCCTGGCCATATAAGCGTGAGAAATAAAAAGAATAGATTTTAACAAATGCGGGGATAGTTAAACCTTAATTGAACTATCCCCGTTTTTTATTAAGTATATTATTTAAAAAATATTTTTTTAGAGCCATCTTTATTTTAAACAGTATACTGGTGGAGTTATTACAAATTATAAATCACAAATTACATTTTTCAATGTCCACATTCCACCCGCCACACTCCATTCTCCACTAATATTTAATTTTTCAACTTTTTTTCTATCCGTCCCTGTTTTTTTATCACTTTTTAAAACCAGTCAAGAACATCCTGTTTTTGTTTCTTTTCTCTTTCAAGCTCGGGATCGATCAGGTCTTTTTCATATTCATCCCACGGATTGGGAGAATCTTCTTCATCTTCTTCGTACACCGGTTCAGTGGAGAATACATTTACTTTTACCAGAAACTTAAAATCATAAAGAAAGACATTCTCCGATATTTGCACAGGTAAGAGGATGTGTATAAATTTATTATTAATATCACTAATTTCATCGTCTGAAGAATAGTCAACCAGTATTGTATTTTCTGAAGAGCTTTTTCTCTTTTGTTTAACCGTAAAATTGAATTCTTCCAATTTATCTTTTTCGATTTCTTTATCAGGGATCTGTTTATATTTATTAAGATCTTCATCTTCTGCAGAGATAATTTTTCTGATCGTATTATCGGGGTACTTAATCACTGCATCGTTCCAGAGAATAATAACGGAGAAAGGAGATTTATTAGTTATCTTGACTTTTGTTTTTCTGTTTGTAATATCCCAATCACATTTAATATAATCATCTTCAAATATATTCAAGTTATGCTTGATTTTTCCAACAGGGAATTTCTCTCTGTTAATTTCTGAAAAAGAGAGATATGTACTGGATACGGGTAATTTCCCCACTTCTTTCAATTCAAAACAGAAAAAAGGAATTTCCCAAGAAGTTAACGGTGTAATTATAAATGGCTTTATAATACCTTCCCTTAGAAATAAGGAGCAAGAACTTAGATTTATGATTGTTAAAGCCAGTAAAATAATCAAAAAAGCATTTTTTATCTTCATTATAATTGATCTCCTTGATTAATTTTAAAGCAATTATTGTTCCAATCTTGTAATTACCCATAATTACAGGGATTTAAATTCAAGAGCATATACCAATGGGTAAAAATGTGCTTATATTTATACATACATATATTATTTTTATACATCTATTTACCCTCGATAATATTTGACAATCGCCTTGAAATGTGTTAAACTTATATAAAACAGGAGGAAAGTATGAAAAGGTGTTTTTGGCTGGGTTTAATTATTTTTATTTTATTTGCATCATCCTGCCAGTCACCGGATGTTTTTGAGCCGGTAATCAATGAGAGAGTTGGTCAGGTTTATTCCCAAAGCAATGTTATCGGAGAATCCGGAACAGGTGATGGTCAATTTATATATCCGAAAGGGATTATCGTTGAAAATGACTTTATTTATGTATTAGATCATTCGAATATGAGGATCGTAAAATTTACGCTATCCGGTGATTTTGTAAAGAATATCCCTTTAACAATGTTGAAGGGAATAATATACCCATTTGGAATGGTGGTGGGAAGTAATGGAAATATATTTGCCTTGAATCTGTATACATATCGTTTATATGAATATACTAAAGCAGGCGCTTTAGTGCAGGATCATGGCATAATTGCTCCGGGCACCGGTAAGTTTGCAACTTATTATTATCTCGTAGGAATTACTGCAGACGAAAACGGATTTCTTTATGTACTTAATCCGGGCGGGAAGATTGATAAATTCAATTTAGCCGGGGATCATATAAAGACCTTTGGCGGAACAGGAACCGGGAACGGATTATTCCAGAACCCGATCAGTATAAAATGCGGTCCGGATGGTTTATTATATGTTCTTGATTATGGCCGCCAGGACGTTCAGGTTCTTACTCCAAATGGAGGGTTTATCAGGAAGTTTGGAGATAATACATTATTTGGCGTTCCGACAGCAATGGGTGTTGATAAAATCGGTTATGTATATGTTGCAGATTCTGAAAAGAATAAATTGTTCAAATTGAAACCTACGGGAGAACTTGTTACCCAATGGAAGATTCCGACATCAACAACAAGGATACCTTTTTATTATACAGATATTGCAATTGACGATATGTTTAATGTATATGTCACAGATGTCATGCTTGACGTTGTCCATGTTTTTTCAGGAAAATAAAAAGATTTGTGATGAAGCTTAAAATAGTTGCTTATTAAAAAAGACATGATAAGAAC
>JAQVHJ010000057.1 GCA_028696285.1 bacterium | reverse complement strand
TCATTAAATGTATATATTGAATCAATAATAATCTCTTGAAGGCATTTCCGGAACATCCGGATTTTAAGAAGCACGAGTTCTTCGTATATTACTCAAATCAGATTCATGATTATATTAAGGATATAGACCCGGCATTTAAACTGAGGCGTTTTAACCTGAGATCAATCCCGCAAAGAATAATCTTTGAGCAGAATAGACTTAAGAATGAAATTATTAAAGATAAGATAGACGTGTTCCATTCTGTTGCGAATATTCTCCCGCTGAATATTAAAGATACCGGGATCAAGCTTGTAACAACAATTCATGACCTGCTATTCTTAAATGATCCTGATAGATATCCGTTTGTAAAGGTTAAATATTATAAAAAATTTGTTTCTAAAACCATAAAACTGTCTCATGAGATTATTATTGATTCAATATATACATTTAATGATTTTAAGAAGTTTTTTCCTGATACTTTGAACAAATTGACTGTTGTTCCCCTTGCTCCGGACCCGGTATTCTATTCAGAAAAAACACCTGATTACACCGGAGAAAAATTTATCCTTACTGTTTCTGCTCTGGAACCCGGAAAGGGATTTCACTTCCTTCTTGAAAACCTCACCGAAATTTTAAAGGAGAAGAAGCTGAAGCTTTTTATTGCAGGTCCTGAAGGATGGAAAAACACTGATTTAATAAAAAATATTAGTCAAAATTTCAGTGATTTTATTGAAATCCTTGGCTTTCTCCCCGATCAAGACCTGGCTATGCTATATCAAACTACTTCATTGTTTATTTACCCGTCTCTTGAAGAGGGGTTCGGTCTCCCGGTAATCGAAGCAATGGCATCCGGTGCACCGGTGCTCCTCCCGAATACAGAACATTATAAAAAAATCTCCGGAAACAATGCTTTTTTCTTTGAACCGGGGAATAAAAAGTCATTTATAGATTCTGTAAAATCATCTTTAGATAATTTTTCACAGAAAGAACCTGCACAGATGTTCACAAAGCAATATTCCTGGAAGGAGATAACCTCAAAAGTAATGGAAGTTTATTTAAAATGAAGAAGATCCTTCTTCTCAACCCCCCGTTCCTGCCAAACTACTCAAGGGACTCCCGCTCACCGGCAGTTACGAAGAGCGGAACAATATATTATCCAATCTGGTTAAGTTATGCAGCAGGGTATTTATTAAAGAATGGAATTAATGTAAAACTGATCGATGCTGTTACAGACCCGATACCTTGGAAACTCTTTACAAAGATGCTCACAGACGAAAACTACGATATAATCGCTGTCCACACAAGCACCCCGTCAATTGAATCAGACGGAGAGATTGCCCAGGATATAAAAAAGATTGTTCCGAACGCAATGGTCTATTTAACAGGAACACATCCGTCTGCTTTACCTGAAGAAACACTGAAAATGTTTCCGGAACTGGATGGTGTAATAAAGGGAGAATTGGAAATTCCCCTTCTGGATCTGGCGCTGGGAAAAGAACCCGGAGAAGTACGGGGGCTTATTTACAGGGAAAACAACAAGATCTATTCCGGAAAAGAATCGGATTTTGTGCGAAATCTTGATGATCTTGAATGGGTTTCAAAGGTCTATAGAACGTTTTTGGACCCAAGTAAGTATTTTTATTCTGCTTTGAGATATCCCGTTATTACAATAAATGCAGGAAGAGGATGTAAATACCACTGTTCGTTCTGTGTTCTTCCACAGGTAATGACAGGGCACCAGGTAAGATTGAGAAGTATTGAAGATATTATAGAAGAACTCAAATACATAAAAAAAGAAATGCCCTGGGTTAAAGAGATTATGTTTGAAGACGATACCTTTACTTCAAACCACGAATGGCTTCAAGAATTCTGCATGCAGTTAATAAGAAAAAACATTAAACTCCGATGGTCAGCAAATGCCAGGGCAGATTTAGATTCAAGGACACTCACTCTCATGAAATATGCAGGATTACGATTGTTATTTGTCGGGTTCGAATCTCCTAATTCTGAAACATTAAAAACAATTAAAAAGGGAATCTCCCCCACAGAACAGGAAACCTTCATGATCCGAACCAGGGCGGCAGGAATTCTCGTACATGGCTCATTTATCTTTGGATTGCCTGGAGAAGATAAAAAAGAAATCCTCGAAGCAATTGAATATGCCATTAAACTCGCTCCTGATTCATGCCAGTTCTTCCCTTTAATACCATATCCAGGAACAAATATTTACAGCCAATTAGACAAAAACGACTTAATTTCCTTCAAAAAATTCAGCGAGTATCTTACCCCCGAAGGATACCATTCAACCGTCGTAAACTATCCCGACTTATCAAAAGAAATGATATTGAAATTATGTTATTTCGCAAGAATCGCCTTCTATAAAAGAACACATTATTATCTCCGCAAAATCCTCCAAATCCTTAAAAACCCCGGGGAAGCACCTCGGATCTTCCGCGCATATATGAATTTTAGAAAACATATTAAATAGGGCACAGCCGTTGCAAGGTTGCAAGAAGTATTCTAAATATCGTATACTTGGGAGAGGAGGAATAAGAAGGACTTGAGACATTCCTTAAGTGTCCTCAAGCAACAAATTAAATAATATATCTTTTGTATAATAAGGATTATTAACTATTCAAGCAAAAGGAGTGTCCCATTTATTTCCCGGAACGATTTACACACCTCCCCAACATTTCAACAATTGCAGAGGTTCTTGCAACCTTGCAACGGCTGTCCCCTTCAAATTAATCTTTTTTGTAAACGCTGGTTGTCTGTGATCAGATCTGTCATGTTTAGTTCTTTTGCAATTTTTAGGGATTCTTCTGTTAATTTATATGCAGTTTTAAATTCTTTCTGACTATATTTAAGCTGAGCGTAAGTGTTTAAAAATATGGCCATAAAATCCCTTACGTTTATTTCACGAAGTATTGAAATTGATTTCTTCAGATACTTTTCAGATTTTTTTATTTCTTTTTGTTTTAAATAAAGTTCTCCAAGATTACCGTTTGCGACTCCTATGTTATATTTATCATTCATCTCTTTGGCATCCTTTAACTTATTCCTGAAACATTCTTCCGCTTTATCAAATTTTCTCTGCTTTAAATAGTACCACCCAAGATTACCTAAAACGATATTCAAGCTTCTTTTGTTTCCCAAGTCCTCCACGATCTCTTTCTTTTTAAGTAAAAACTCTATCGTTCTCTTCATATCGTGGAGACTAAAATATAATGAAGATAAATTCCCATATGCAAGAGCTTCTCCAAATTTATCTCCAATCTCAATTGCGATATTCAGCTGCTGATAAAACACTTTTTTTGATGTATTATAGTCGCTACTGTTAAAATAGAGGATTGCAAGGTTGCCGAGGATTAGACTTTCAATGAACTTCTCTTTTTCTTTTCTCGCAATCTTTAATCCGAGAATAAAATATTTTTTCGCAAGTTTATAATTGCCGATAAAACGGTAAACATCGCCTATATTACAGTATATCCCGGAAATATTTTTATAATTTTTTAATTTCAGGTAAAGAGCAAGAGACTCTTTGTAAATTGGCAGGGACTGTTTTAAATCGCCTAAACTGCAATAAATATTTCCCAGATGGTCGTTTACGCTTGCTTTTAAATTTAAATTTGTTGATCTTTCTAATTCTTTCCTTAATTTTTCTAACAAAACTTTTGCTTTATTTGTTTCTCCTATTGATCCATAGTACGCACCCAATTTATTTTTTATTTCCATAACTTGCGAAGTTAGTTTTAATTCTTCTGATTTCTTAAGATTCTCATTAAGTAATTCTTCGTGTTGTTTCCAATCACCCAAAAAATAATGGATATCTGCTTTGATAATATTAATTAAAACTTTTTCCTTTTTATTTAGATACTGCTCAAGCAGATTATAGAATTTTAAGGCTTCGATGTTTCTATAATTTTCCTTTGCTTGGTCTGCTGCTAACCTTATGTACCTTTTTGCTTTTTTCTTTATTTCAGCATTCTTAAAATGGTACCCGAGCTCTCCGTAATAAAGGTTTAATTCTTTTTTAAAAAATTTTTCTATTGTTTCTCCGGCAAGTTTATGAAGCTTTCTCAACTGTTTCTTCAACTGCATTTCATAAACAGCTTCCCTAATTAAAGCGTGCTTAAATATATATTTAATCTCTGAAATCGCGTGCCAGATATCTTCCGCTTCAACTTTTTTCACTTTTGAAATTATTGCTTTACCCCGAAGCATTTCAGATAAAATATTAATTGAAAATTCTCGGCCAAGAACGGATGCTGTTTTTATCAGGGTTTTAAGCTCTTCTGACAATCTATCTATTCGAGCAATAATAATATTATTGATCTTTACCGGAAGTTCAAAGGTCTTGTCAATAAAATTATATCCATCTTCTTTTTCGCAGATAAGATTCATTTCTATTAAATATAAAACTATCTGCTCAATATAGAAAGGATTCCCCTCACTTTTTTCAAAAATTACCCTGAATAATTCTTTTGTTATATCCTTTTGTAAAATGGAAGAAATCATATCGTGTGATTCCTCTTCAGAAAGAATTCCAAGGTTAATTCGGTTAACGGGAATATTGCCAAAATTAAATGTAAACAATGTTCCATCGTCTTTTAACCGACACTCAGAAATAATAAGGATTGGGGTATCAACGCTCTTCTTACATAATTTATTAATAAATATTTCTGTCATTTCATCAAGCCAATGCCCATCCTCAATCTCAATAACAACAGGTTTATAAAGACTTTCGCATTTTATAAAGGCGACCAAAGCATTTATAGTATTTTCAAACCTAAGTTGAGGGGACAATTGTTCATATATTGAATTTTGCCAAAAAATATTAATCAACGCGCCAAGAAAATACTTCCCGCGGATAAGGTCTTCCCGTAGTTTTTCATCTTGGATCATTTTAATCAGTTTTTTCAATGTTTTTTCAAATTGCTTCTTATTCTCTTCAGCCAAGTTTTCTTCTCTTTGATTAAAATAGTTATTCAAAAAATAAATTACCGGGTTAAAACTTTCTTTGAGATGTTCATTTGATTGAAATAAAAACCAGTTTATTTTGTCAAGTTCAAGATTTTTCTTTAATTCATAAATTAAGCGGCTTTTTCCTATTCCAGGCGGGCCGTCTAAATATACTATACCGGCAAATTTTCCATTATTAATCGGCTCAATAATTTGTTGAAGCTTTTTCAGATATTCAGTTCTCCCAAAGAACTTTCCGGAAAAATCTCCTTTATCGTTTTTTGACTTTTCAATTGAGTAAATCTTAATCTTTTGTGTAAATCCTTTTGCTTTAATAGATCCTTGACTTGATAAAAGATATTCTTTTTTAACAAGGTTAGCTGTTGTTTGATCCGTATTAATCTTTTGCCATGGGGTTGCTTCCATTATTCGTGAAGTCAGATTTACCGTTTTACCCAATGCTGTATATTCACTTCTTAGGTTACTTCCAAGAACACCGGTAAATGCAATCCCTTCTGATAATCCGGATTTCACTGAACATTTTTCTTTTAACCGGGAATTTAATTCAATCAAAAAATCTATCGCCCTGGTTTGTATCTTTTCAACGGCTTGAGGTGCGCCAAAAAGAACAAGAGCAACAAGGCCTTTGTCGCTAAAATCTATTTTGTTGAAATACCCATTATACTTATGAGCGTATTCAATTATACTGTTAATGATTTCAATATTTAAAGAAGAAGTCTCTTTTATTTTAATAAAAATGGAAACGATATTTCGGAATTCGCCTTTGCCCTTGTATTGTAAAACAGTTGAAGGGATAAATTTTTTTGTTGTTTCATTAAAGGTTTGTTTTACATTAATCTTTTCATTTGTATAAATTTTCTTAACATCACTAATCAAAAGATAATTTCCACTCTTTTTCTTAATTTTTAATTCTTTTTCAATGCCTTTAATAAATTTTTTTTCTGTACAGATTTCTCCTGGAGAAGAATTCTTTATAGCTGAAACTGCAGATATTATTCCCGAACCTTTTATAAAGTAGACGGATTGTAACGGATTGTCAATAATATTCCATTCTAACTTCCCGGAAGATAATCCAATTCGGATGTTTAATTTGTAGTCTTCTTTCCTTACCTTAATCTTCTTTTCCTTGAAATAATTACGAATCCAAACCGCTGCTAACACGGCAAATACCTTTTGATTTTCCGGAAAGATTGAAATAAAGGAATCACCCGCAAACGATGATACCCAACCTCCCAATTCATAAATTTTCCTTATAACAGGATCATATATTTTATTAATTATTTCAGAAAGAATCTCTGCGCCCTCTTTTCCTTTTGTAATCAGCTTTTCCGTAAGAGCCGTAAACCCGACAATGTCTATTATTAATACTGAAGAATTAAATTTTCCTGTCAGTTTTCCCAATTTAACCTTCTCTAAAATAAAATCCGGAATAAATCTATTCATTATTTCTCTCTCCCTTTATAAATTCCCCAAAAATGTATCAAGTCCATGTCTGCGGGAATGTTATCCCCGTGTGTGCCGGTTCTGGTATCTTTGAAATCGTGAGCACCATGATCTGGTGCAAATAGATATGCGCGGTTAAATTCCTTCCAGCTTTTTTCACATTGCTGAACGAGTGTCGTAAAATTATTAATGTGATTTTTCATTGCATTGATTGATTCAGGTGATGTAATCCCCGTTCTATGCAGGGAATCATCATATTCCTGGTTATACACGAAGATGAATTCAAATTGTTTATTTTTAATAAGTTCTATCGCACGGTCGTTTACTTCTTTATCATAAATTTCTGTGAAATATTGTATGTGGCGATTGCGGAATAAGATATCCATGCTGGAGTCCTTGACTGCAATAGAAGCAACTTGAGTTCCCATTCTATAACGGACTAAGGAGTCAAATAAAGATAGCGTATTAATCGTTTTTTTCTCATAAACCTTAATACCATGGACTTCAGGAAGTGTTCCCGTTAACATTGTTGCATAACATACGGGGGTTTTTGGGGGATAAACAGACTGAATCTTGACTTCAATCGGGGTAAACTTTCTTACTTTTTTAAATTCATCCGGGTATTTTAAGATTAACTTCCTGCCTACTGCATCGGGGGAGTAGAACAGGAATTTATCTACCTTATAAATATCAAGGCTTTTCTTGGCGTTGATAACTTCTTCTATTATCCTTCCGTCTGCGGAGCTCGGCCGGTTAATTGCCATTACCTTACAGGCAGTAGATGTTACATATGTTAAGGGATATCCCTTTTTCAAAATTATCCTTCTTTATTCTTATTCTATCAAAAAGAAATTTTTTTGTCAATATTTATTATGAATCAGGAGTTTCCCAAAAATTTTGCGGTTAAAATCTATAATTATTGATATATAGGCAATAGCACCACGTAGGGTGCATTGCTCTGCCCAGGTAATGTCATTGCGAAATAAACGAAGTTTATTGTGGCAATCTACCTGGGTAATTTAAACAATTTATTGTTCTTACGTATGTAGGCCCAGGTTTCAACCTGGGCATTAATGAACAGAAGAAGATCCGGGCTTCAGCCCTTTTTCAGTCCGATTAATCGGACTATGGAATCCATATCGGGAATAAATTCCCGATGGTTTGTTATTCAGTATACCGTGGTTAAAACCACGGCCTACAAGCATATTTAGAATAAATTCATTAAAAAAATCTTTTGTAAATAAAAATCTCTTTTGATGATTAATTGAACTAAATTTAATAAAAAAAATGGGGAAACTCCTATTATTATGAATACCTTGACAAATATTTAAATATATATTATCATAGAAGTAAATGGAGGTAATTTCATGGCAGTTGACATTGAAAAACTGAAACAGATCTCTGCAGAAAGATTGTATGAAGACGAGGGATTCCTTTCCGGACTTCGTGAGAAGTATGGTGATGAGGAAGGAGAGAAGAAATTCAAGGAATTGGAAGCTGTTATAATTAAAAAGGTTGACGACTTTATCTATCTCAATGATGAGGATAAGATTCGTGAAGCGATGGACGAATTTGTCCATCAGCTGAAGGAAGATACGCTGAGTGATAAGGTTTGAGTGGTTTATCAATCACAAATGGGACACTCCTGATTCAATGAATCAGAAATGTCCCAAGTCCTTTTTTGTTGTAAATTTGTTTGGGATGTTTATCAATCATCACAGGAAAACAAATGGGACACTCCTGATTCATTGAATCAGAAATGTCCCAAGTCCTTTTTGTTGTTTCAATTTTAAACATGTGATACTTAGAACATTCTTTACGACAAAAAAAAGCCCCGGATTATAAAACCCGGGGCTTTTAAATCTAAATATAGAGCTATGATTTATTCTGCATAGTTATTATAGACGTAAACACACTGGCCTCTGATTGAGTTGGCAATGAAGCTGTTATGGATAATAAGAAGGTTCTCGTCATTACTTGAGTCTGCTGATGCTGTCCAGTTGAATGAGCCGATAATTCCGATAGGATCGCTTGAGGTATATGCATCTATTGACATGATCTTTTCATGCAGGAAACCGGAATATGTATCTCTCTTAACGAGACAACCGGCATTCTTCATCGGGAGATATTCGGAATATGAACTACCCGCTTGCCATTTATCAAATGTTCCCTTAACAGAAACACCTGCATTTTTCCTTGCAATTAACGATGCAGAAATATCATCAGCGGTAAAGGTAAAAATATCAAACCAAACATTTGAATTTGCTGTTGCTATTGCATTCTTCATTGCTGTTAATGCGCCGACTTTCGGAGAGAAATAAACCTGAACCAGACACCCGTCAACATAGCAGCTACCGGATATATGAGTCTTATATCCGTGGAATTTCTTTTCAACAAACATCTGATTAAATTCCTGCGTATAGAAATTTGCAAGAGATGAAGACTTAATAATTACAATCATATTTTTATCATTAAATGTCTGGTCATCCGTAAAATTGTATGTACCGGTTAATACCTTTGTTCCGTCAACTACGATAAATTTATGATGCATTAATGCTGTACCGATATCAGGAACAACAGTAATTCCTGCTGCCTGGAGCTGATTGTAAAATGGTTTATAATTTGCATTGTTATAATAATCCGCTTCCGTTACAACTCGGACATTTTTTCCCTGGCGTTTTTTTGCGATAAGTGCATCAACAATACATTGTCTGTTAATATTGAAGATTGCGACATCAACGGTTGACGTTGCGCTGCTGATGAAGTTTACGACCTTTGCATCAATGTCTTTTGAGCTGGGTGGCTGGTTGTAATAGGTTTCGAAGGATCCTGAAACTCCTTGGATTCTGCACTCTTCATTCTCTGTCGGCGCAGGTGCGGTGGGAATGTCAAACTGGGCACAACCCGCAAAGAAAATAACCAATGCGGTTAAAAGGACAACTGAAATATTCCGGAAATTCTTCATTCCGTATCTCTCCCCCTTGTTAAAGGTTTTAATGTTGCCTGTTTTTTACTTTTTACCCAAAGAGCAAATAAAACAAATTTATCATTAAATTGTACTATAAAATTAATTATTTGTCAAGAAAAAAAGTTGACAGGAGTTTGCCCATTTGTTTAATTAAGCAACTTTTATAATGAATTTATTCTAAATATATTTGTAGGCTGTAGTTTTAACCACAGTATATAATAGTTGAATTTATTCTAAATATGTTTGTAGGCCGTGGTTTTAACCACGGTATACTGAACCACATACAATCAGGAATTTATTCCTGATATGGATTCCAT
>JAQVHJ010000056.1 GCA_028696285.1 bacterium | reverse complement strand
GATGAATCGGTTTTTGAGATATGGTTAATTTCCCGGAATACCTTCAACATCGCTGGATTCTGAGTTATTATAGATGATATATCAAATTTAGTAAAATCAATATAAGTATCCTGCCCTTCATTTGGAAGACCGGTTTTAAAAAGAACTTTCTCAATTATTGAAGTCAGTTCATTCCGGTTAAATGGTTTGTAAATAAAATCAGTTACACCTAATTCCAGCGCTTTCTTTGTATTTTTAATAGATTTATATGCTGTTATCATAATAACCGGAAGATTTTCATCGGATGTCCTGATTCTCTTTAAAACAGAGAGACCATCTGTATCCGGGAGTATCAGATCTAAAAGGACTAAATTCGGATTAAATGCCTTTAAATCAGATAATCCATCATTCCCCAATCCCGCTGTTTTTAAAGAATATTTATCTCCAAGCAGAACCTTTAATGATTCTTGTATTCCCTCATCATCCTCAATAATTAAAATTTTAAATTTTTTTTCCATTTCTTCTTCAATTTTTTTTATTCCTTTATAATTTTATCACATATTCCTATGCAAGTCAAGTAAATAATGCACAATTTTAAATTTCATGCACAGTTTTCTGTGCAAAAAGATAGGTAATGTCTAATCTTTTTTTATTAAATACGAATAATTTTCTCTGTAAAATGCTTGAAAATTCAAGTTTATCAACTTGGCATAGCTTTAGCTGATTATAAAAATAATACCGGAAAGAAGGGGAACAACTAATGATTGATTATAATGCAATCGCAGCATTTACCGGGCTCGGAACAGCAATAATTGCTGTGTGTGCTTTATGGCTGGAAAGCAGAAGACATAGATTTTCCACATCGCTTAGTCTAATGCTGAGATTAGAAGAGGAGTTCAGCACAAGAAGAATGTATAAAAATAGAAAATTAGCTGCATATGCCTTTAACAACGGAAGAATAAGAGAAGCTGCAAATGAGATAGATGAGATAATAGATTTTTTTGAAGGAATAGCATTTTTCGTTGAAAAAGGTGCAATCGACAAAGAATCGGTATGGACATGCTTTTTTTCTTATATATATCGCTTTTATCATTATGCTTACGGATATATTAATGAAGAAAGAGAACGCGATCCGACATTATGGATATCGTTTCTTGATTTATATAAAAAGCTCTATAGGATTGAACAAGATAATAGAAACAGAAATAAAAGATTGAAGAGAATCCATATTAAAAACCCCAAGGCCAATCTTAAACAAAAAGATCTTCAGCAGTTTTTGAATGAAGAAATGAAACTTGACATAGATTTAGATGATGAATAAAAATTTAATTTTATAAAATATGAAAAAAATAATGAGGTATTAAAATGTCAAAAAGGTTGTATTGTCCACATTGCGGGGCATATGTTGGTGATTGCGGTCATGTTCCGGGCGGATTTTCAGGTCCGTCAACTTTACAAGGGACCTGTGGAAAATGTGAGAGAGAATATTCAGTAACCTGTAATGGAGATTGTCTGAATAACAAATCCGATGAAAGTGCGGAAGGTTTTAAAATAAAAATATTTATTGGTGAAGATGGAAAATCGATTGTTGACAGCGAAGGTAATGAGATTGCAAGATTTTCAGAGAATATTACAATTAGAATTACCACAAAAGAAGGGGAACGAAAGATTCCGGGGCATTTAATATGCAGAAAGGAATGCATCGCATGGGACTCAAATGGAGTCTGTATTAAATACATTCAATCATGTACATGGGAATTTCCGCCATTTGATTTCTAATTAAATTAGTTATTTAGGTGAAAATTCATAGCTAGCACAACGAAGCGTCTTGGTTGTCAAGAGAGTCCCGAAGGAACTCTACAATTCGATGAAGCAATTTGAGCCGGTATTTTGCATTACAAATGAGGATGCAGAGATTTAAATTATACGGGACTTAGCATACAGAAGTTGGAATTTTTATAAAATACTAAGAATTTTTCCATTTTATTTCTGTAAAATCATCAATATTATATGCTTCGTTGATATTTTTAATATTGCTATTTTCAGATATTCTAATATTTATAAAAAAAATAAGATTTGGATCTCAAAATTATGACATATTTCTTTATTCAGATATAAATAGAAAAATTAATAATAAATATATTCCAGTGATTATTTTTTCTGAACAAGGTTTAGAGAATAGTAAAATAATAACAGATGTTCCTGATGATATATTAATAGAAATTGAAAAAAGAATTTATTTAAACAATAAAATGCACGTTAGATATTTACAGGGGATATATCTTTTTGATTCAAACTTTAATTTAAAAACAGAATTTCACCACATCTATAAATATCAGGAATTAAAAATTTTCATTGATAATCATTAAGCTTTTTATTAAAAAAAGATTTAATTATAGAAAAGAATATTTATGTTGATAATTAATAAAGAAATATGTTATAATCAATAATAATTATATTAATTTTATTTCCGGAGGAAATAATGAAAAAGATAACATCGAAAAGCTTAATATGGATAGGTATTGGTCTTCTAATAAGCGCGCTATTCTTTATTTACGGAATTAAGAATTTTAACTCTGCTTTTTCGGAAGCTTCTCTTGATTTTAAACTTTCGCGGGATGAAATAAAAACAAAAGCGACCCGGTTCCTCGAAACGAGAGGATATGAAATTCCCGATGATTATTATAATACGATTTCTTTTTCAGAAGACACAGATGCAAAAACATTTATTGATAAGGAGTTCGGTCTTGAGCGCCTTCAAGAGATGAATGACGAAGGATATAAAATATGGTTTTGGGAAGTAAGAAGATTTAAACCTCTTTCAAAAGAGGAATATTCTGTTTGTCTGAATACCGAGGGAAAGTTAAAATCTTTTAGGCATCTTTATGAGGAAGAAAGAGCTGTTCCGAGTATTTCTCTTGAAGAAGCGAAATCTGCTGCGGAAGAATTCCTGAAATCTGTCGCGGGTTTAAATATTGAAGACCTTGAGCTGAAGGAAGAAAAACAAATCACCCAGCCGAATAGAATTGATTATAAATTTGAATGGGAATTGAAATCATTTTCTGCAGGGAAATCTTCATACAGATATTTAGTTAAGGTTCAAGGTAATGAAGTCGGGGAATATGATGAATTTCTCAAGGTTCCGGAAGATTGGCAGAGGAATTTCACAAAATTAAGATCTCAAAACACTGTTTATCAGACAATTGCGAATATTTTCTTTGTAATTCTGTTTATTATAATAATTGTTAACTTTGTTTATCGTTTGGTAAAAAGAGACCTGAAATTAAAGCTGGCATTTAAATTGGGGATTTTAGTCTTTATTCTTCAACTTCTTTCTCAGCTGAACATGTATCCTTTTTATCTTTCGGGATATAATGTGAACCAGAGCTTCTCATCCTTTATCCTTTCTTTTATTCTGTCCGGAGTCGCATCAGGATTGCTTCAGGGATTTTTGATATTTCTTGCGGTTGCTTCCGGGGAAACAATTTACCGGCAGTATTTTAAAGATAAGATACAAATGAAGGAATTATTTCGATTCAGGGGATTTAAGTTCTCAGAAGCGTTTTTCGGCTCGGTTTGGGGTTATATTCTTGCGATGTTCCACTTAGGCTTTGTAATTCTATTTTATAAAATAAGTACAAGTCTTGGAGCATGGGCTCCGTCAAGTACGCAGTATAGTGAAATGGTCAACACCTGGATTCCCTGGATATTCCCGATGACAATTGGTGTATGGGCATCGGTGAGTGAGGAGTTCATATTCAGGGTATTTGCAATCCCGTTCCTGAAACAGATTACGAAATCTAATTTCATTGCAGTTGTCATTCCTGCATTCCTTTGGGGATTTCTTCACAGTAATTACCCGCAGCAGCCGGGTTATATCCGCGGAATTGAAGTCGGAATAATCGGGATAATTGCGGGGATCATCATGATCCGCTATGGAATTCTTGCAACATTAATCTGGCACTATGCAATAGATGCTGCGCTGGTCGGGATGTTCCTGTTCGGGTCAAAAAACCTGTATTTCATTATATCAGGTGTAATCGTTGTCGGCGTTGTGTTTATTCCATTTATATGGGTATTAATTTCATATTTAAAGAAAAAAGAGTTTTCGGATGAAGAGGAAATTCTGAATAAACAGGATGAGTTTATTGAAGATGAAAAGAAGATAGAAGAAGAAAAAAGTGAAGAAGCGGAATCTTTTCCCGAATACATTCCAATTAATAAAATAACTGTTGGGCTTATGACTGCCCTTCTTGTAATATCCATTCTTTGGATCTCTCTTGTTAAGGGAGGGAACCCCGTTGACTTTGGATTTAAACTTAGTCAAACAATCGGAAATGCAAAAGTAAATGCAGAAAATTTCCTAAAAGAAAAAGGCGTTAAAACAGAAGAATTTAACGTAGGGTATGGATTAGGCTCAAAATATTCCGGACACATATATCAGGAAAACTTGAATTATTTAAGAGAAAGTATGTCGGTAAAAGAAGCAGAAGATTACATCGTAAAATATTTATCTCCGGCTAATTATTATATTGTACATTTCTTTAAACAGGACGAATTGAATTCTTATTTTGTATATGTTTCTTTAAATGGAGACGTTATCAGGTATAAGCATTCAATAGATGAGGATGCTCCCGGAAAAACCATTTCACGGGAGGATGCGGAAGAACTGGTTAATGCTGTGTTAAATGAAAAATTTAACTATACTCCCGGCCGTCTTGAGCTGATTGATAATTCTTCAATTATCAGGAAGAATAGAACTGACCATAATTTCACGTGGAAAGATACGGAAGCGCAGATCAACGAAGCTTATCCTAAAATAACAGCAGATGTTATCGGTGATGAAGTTGTTGTTTCAGGCCCGGCATTAAAAATTCCTGAAAAGTGGGAAATAGAAAAATATAAACAGAGCGCAGGAGAAATCATTCTATCTGTTCTCTTTATATTATTCTTAGGCCTTTTAACAGCGCTTGCAATATTTACATTCTTTGCAAACCTGAACAAAACAAAAGTACCGATAAAAAAAATATTTACATTTGCATTGTTAATTGCATTAATTAAATTTACGATCGGGTTACTTGCATACAGAAATAACCTGGTTAATTTCCAGACTTCAATTCAACTGCTTCAATATACTATAATTCTATTCGGTTCAAAATTTGTCGGGGCATTATTCCAGGGGGCTTTGATAGGGTGTTTGGCAATTATCGTTTATGAAATTACATTTATAAACACAAGCATTGTTTCTATTATTCCTTTTAAGGGAACCAACTCTTCAAGGTATTTTGGAGATTCATTACTCGCAGGATTAACTTCTGCAGCGGTTATATTTTCTTTCTTGAAGTTCTATAATATTGTTTCAACGAATTTTAATAAACCGAATATTCCGGTTTTATTATTATCCCCAAATTTCATTAATTATTCATTCATGGGCCTGGGATTATTTCTTTCAGGTATTATTACGGTTATATTAACAGCGGTCCTTTTATATATCCTGCATTTTATTATTCAAAAATATTTTAATTTTAAAATTTGGGTAATTTATTTTGTTGTTTTATCCGCGGTTTTCGCTTTACAAATATCTAAATTCAATATGTCAGAATTCCTTTACCTGTTATGGTTGTTTTTAATAGTAGCGTCGGCCTTGCTGATAATTTTGATGGTCTTCCTTAAAGACAACTTTTCTGCATATTTATTTACAGCATTTTTCATCTTCGCGGGATATTCTTCGTACCTGTTCAGTTCCAATATTTTTTCTTTTAAAATATCATATTTAATTGTAATGCTGATGATATTCTTTTTGATAATTACTTTCATTGAAAAATCATTAAAAAAACAGGGACGGGGGTAAAAAAAGTTGAAAATTCAACAGGAACTTTGACAAGAGTTGGAAGAGATATTTAACCACAGAAGCGCAAAAGAATGAAAATTTACTTGGTTGATATTAAGTTAAATTAATATTCTGAACCAAATACCTATCGATACTTGATATGCAAGAGAGTGTATTTTTAACCATGAAGTACATGAAGTACATAAAGGATGTTGTGTTTAAAACTATTAAGTTCCTTAGAACCAGAAATCGAAGGTTACTTAAAGAGCATTTGAATGTGATTTTAACCACGGAGAACATGAAGAAGATGGTTAAAAAACAGAAGATTGAAAATATTAAATTGAAAATTGAAAAATGTAAATATAACATTTATGCAGAAAATGCAGATGTTTACCGCAATTGATGCTTAGCGGAAAAATGAATGCAACAAGAATGATCCCGATAGTTTCATTGAAACATCGGGACGACTTCGCTTCACTTGTCGCAGGATAATATAAATGGGATTAAGAAGAGAATATAAAAAAAATAAATCAGATCGAGATTGAGATATCAGATTGAGACTAATTACCGTATCATTAGTATTAAGTAATTAACTAATCACTTATTTCTGTTACAGAGATCATATAAATTATATTATTTTCATCCCGTAGGGATAGAATGGTTGTAGCCCACCATTTCAATGATGGGATTGTAATTGTAGTAAAACATTTGCTGAGTTCAGAGATTTATCTTTTTCAGAATAATATCAATGTAATTTTGGGAACAGAGTTATTTTATATTGAATTTGTTTTTACAGTTTACCGTTACCTGTTTAATATTTAAAGAACAACGTTCTTTAAAGATGGGGCTGGCTCTAAAAAATTTGGAAAACTAAATATCAGTTGTACGTTGTCTTAAAGACTATTTCTATTCTCGGTATTAAAGGAATTAAAAACAGACACGTCCCTATTTTATATTTTCCAATTTAATTAAATGGAGTAATTTGAAAATAAATGAAACAACGAAAATTATTATGAAGCCTACAATCATTTTATTTAAATAGACGAGAAGGAAATAGAAACATGATGTTTCTACGGGAACTATTTTTCGAATAAGGAAGTAAACAGGGAAGACAATTACAATCCCGACAATGAAGCGCAGGGTTTGTTTTACTATCTTTTGCTCGAACTGAAAAGAATAATACTGATACATAATTGCAAGGCCAATTCCGAATCCGGCGAGAAGTCCGTTTAACCCGACAGGATTCTTAACGGGAAAAGTAATAGAAATTATAATTGTAAATAATAAAACGATTCCCAACTGAATATTCATCTGCAGTCCATCTAACCAATTTGATACCTGTGAAGAATATTTGGAATAGACATAAAGAATAATTCCCCCGACCAGCCACCCGCCGAGAATGTCTGTGGGGAAATGAACACCAAGATAAATCCGGGAAAAACTGATCAAAAAAATCATTAAGAAGCATAAAAATTTACCGATTCTTTTATCTGTCCAGGTTGAAATAATTCCCCAGATAACAATTGCGCTCTGAGAATGTCCGCTTGGGATTCCGAACCCGTGCTCTTCAATTAGATTTAATCCGGAAACTAATTCAAACGGCCGCGGTTCACCGAGCAACGCCTTCAGAATCTCATTCAGGATCACAGAAAGCAGGAATACAATCCCGAGTTTTACACCCTTCTTAAAATTTATACTCCATAAAATAAAGGGGAATAGTACAATATAAAAAGTTTCTGAACCAAGCTCCGTAATTATTTTAAAAATATTTGTTAAGACCGGGGACTGAAGCTGCTGGAAGAATTTAATTATATCAATGCCATATTCATAAATGTGGTTCATTATTCACCTGTAATTTGAACATAAATTTTTCTGGTTCTGGATTTATTGTCAAAATCAATAAAGATAATCTGCTGCCACGTTCCGAGAACAAGTTCTCCATCAATAACAGAGACGGAGAAGAATGGTTTTAACAGGGCAGATCTGACATGCGCATATCCGTTACCGTCATGCCATCTCTCGTTATGCTGATACTCTCCATTTTCCGGAGCAATTTTTTCCAGGGTTCTTTTTAAATCCGCAACGGCCCCCGATTCAAATTCAATCGTTGTAATTCCTGCCGTGGATCCCGGACAGGAAACTAAGGCAATCCCATTGTTTATTCCAGCCCTTGAAATAATTTTGTTTATCTGTTCGGTGATATTTTGAGTATCATTATATCCATTTGTTTTTATTTGAAACGATTCTGTCTTAACCATGTTAAATTTCTCCGGTATATATTTTAAAAGGCCCCGTGAAAATAGTTTCAAAACCTATTTTTCTATAAAGTTTTTCGGCAATTGTTCCCGGTTCAACAAAGAGAAAGAACAATGCATCTTTGTGATGATTATCTTTAATTATTGAATTAACTAAAAATCTTGCAGCGCCCCTGTTCCTGAATTCCGGGATGGTTGAAATATTTTCAATCCTATAAAGATTTTTATACTTAAAAAGGCATCCCTTCGAAATAGGACTTCCACCTTCATAAACAATATAATACTGCACTCTTCCGCTCATGCATTCAAATAAAATTGAATTGATATAAATCTCTGGAGGTTCTCCTTCTTCAAGAGAGGCAAGCCGGATTTTAATTAAATCGGAAAGGTTCGTATAATCCGCATATTTTATCTCAAACTTGATGCTCTCTGTTTCAGGAATTGTTGCCTGACCGGGATTGTAAGTCATTATAGAATATTCTTTATTCCAAACAATATTCCAGTTTTTCACAATAAGAACTTCTTCAAGATTCTCAGGTTGAACGAAAGGATCCAACTCAATTCTCGGGATTAAGTTGCGGTATCTGTAAAAAGACAGAATTCTATCAATGAAATCTTCCGGAGCAGATTCTTTCAGGCGTATGAACATTGCCTTGTTTGCATCGTATCTATTCGGAATCCGGGGATTATAAAAGAGAGCGCATTCACTATCCTGTATCTTGTCTGAAAATGTTTGAAAATATTCGATGTCATTTTCTATCAGATTAAGAATAAGGGTTATTTCCGCCATTATTTTTTACTACTCACCTTCAGGATCAAATATTCTTTGGAATTCTCTGAGAATATTTTTATCTAACAAGACTTTTGTCTGACAAATAGAGTTGTCAAGAAACTCAATAATATCAAATTTCCCCTTCCAGTTTTCCAGAATCAATTTTTGAGGAAGATTTTTTCTAATTGAATCAAGAACTAAAACAACGGCGGAAAAATCGTCAACATATCCTTCTAAGCCGTAAACCTCCTGGGGAATTACATCGACAGGCGCAATAAGATATGCAATGCAAGTAATAATCCGGACTCTGTAAACTGTTGGCGTAAGCGGAGAATCCAATATTGAAACAAGTAAATTTAAAAGATTCGGAATTGCAGCAATCTCTTCTTTCCACCTAAAATCCGATCCGGCTTTCTTTTCCAGAACTCTGATTTCTTTTTCAATATTCTTTTCATAAGACCGGAAAAGTTTCTTATAATTAATTTCCTTATTGAATCCCTTAATCATTACCATAACAATCCTCCGCTTTACCTTAATATTATCACATTTTTACTGCTTTTTCAACCCCCTTTCAAAAAAAACAGGGACGGTTCTTTCATTTTTAACATTTTGACCACAGAGAACGCAGAGAATTTATTTTACCGCGGAATCGCAAAAGGATGAAAAATTACTTAGTTGATTTTAAGATGATAACAATATAATGAACCAGAGAGCGAAGGATACTTAGACAGCAGGAGAATGTGATATTTCACCGCAGAGGACGCTGAGGACGCAGAGAAGATTTGTTAACCGCGGAATCGCAAAAGGATGAAAAATTACTTAGTTGATTTTAAGATGATAACAATATAATGAACCAGAGAGCGAAGGATACTTAGACAGCAGGAGAATGTGATATTTCACCGCAGAGGACGCTGA
>JAQVHJ010000055.1 GCA_028696285.1 bacterium | reverse complement strand
ACAAAAGCAGCAAAAGGCGATCTGATAAGAATTGCAGATTTACTGGAGCATTTTAAATTAAAAGGTTTTGTCGTAATAAATAAAGCTGACTTGAACCGGAAAATTACTGATGAAATCAAGGAGTATTCAAAGCAGAAAGGCCTCGAGGTTTTAGGAAACATTCCTATGTTTGAAGGATTTTTTGAAATTATTAATTCAGGAAATTTACCGATAAATACAGGCTCAAATGAAGTCCGGGAAAGTTTTAGCGAAGTAGTAAGAAGAATTCAGGAAAAATTAAAAAAAGAGGAGGAATAAATGAAGATTGCAGTATCAAGTACAGGCAATGATTTAGAATCAGCGGTTGATCCGAGATTCGGAAGATGCGGAAAATTTATCATCATTGATAAGGATTCCGGGAACTTTGAAGTTGTGGAAAATCCAAATGCAACAGCCGGCGGGGGAGCAGGAATTCAGACTGCGCAATTAGTAGCTGACAAAGGTGTCGAAGTTGTCCTGACCGGGAATGTTGGCCCAAACGCTTTTAGAACACTTGAAGCAGCAGGTATAAAAATCTTCACAGGAATTGAAGGAACTGTCAAATCTGCCATTGAAAAATACAATTCCGGTGCATTAAATGATACAAAAAACCCCACTAAGCAAGGCCACTGGCAATAAAACAGGGACGGTTCTTTCATTTTTTACAAAAAAGTCTCTAAGTGGTGAAATGTTGGGAAAGTCGATTTCGAGAAAATTTTGGTATTGTTACCATCAAGGTGATTTAAAATGAATTTTCGTAGATGTTCATATTTATTTCTACTCTTTGTAACATGTATTTCCTTTTTTGGGTGTTCTTGGGATGATTATAGAAAAATTAAACTTGACGAAGATGAACTTGAAGTGCACAGAGAGTTTGAAGAGAAATATAAGCATGATTATACGGAGAAGACAATGGAAGAAAAATCAGAAAGTGATATAATGAAAGATTATAAAATTGAAAAATTTTTTTTAACCGTATCTAATGCGCCTGAGAATGATTTTAATCTTTATTTTTTTAAAACATTAAATGGTGACTTTGTGTTAGTCTTTGATTTTCTAAATGATTTAAATATCCATTCAAAAGAATCCATTACAATTGAGTTAAATTATACTTCAAAATCTGTTTATTATCAGAATAAGAATCTTTCTTTTTCTATTTCCCGGATAAAAAAGGGTATTTTAAATACTTCATATTTTATTAGATCAGATGAAATCTTATTATTAAAGCAAAGCCTTTTGAGTTATCAAAACAGAATTTCCAGTCTTGAATTTAACGTAGAATATCCTTTAGAAGATGAAGATTATAAAGATAAAAAATTGAAGATATTAAACCTGTCAGAATTATCCGAATATTTAAATAAAAATATGTAATAAAAATTAATACAGCTCATATATCCTTGAGATTTTAATAAAGTTATTAGTCTTTTTTTACTGAAAATAATATCCGGAATAAAATTAAGAAGATAAAATTTATTCAAGCAGATTAAGATTTTTCTTTTTAGCTATTACTTTAAGTAATTCAAACCAAAGAACGGTAACGAATCCTGCGATCATACAGGTAATAAGATCTAAAAAGTGCATAAATTTAAAATGGAAAAGTTCCCGGAAAAATGGAACATAAATAATTATTCCCAAGAAAACAAGGGCTCCTGCAACTACCCAAATCAATGCAGCGTTTTTTGTTCTCATACTTGTAAAGATTGTTTCTGTCCAGTTTCTATTAGTAAGAATCAGGAAAATATTTGAAATTATAAGAGTGATGAAGGCAAGGGTTCTTGCTTCGGAAAATTGCTGTCCAATAAAAATGCTTATTTTAAAAACGCCGAAAGATAATAAGAAAGACATTATTCCCTGCAGTAATGTAAGGAAAACGATTCTTTTTCCAAGCATTGACTTTGAAATATCGCGGGGATTTCTTACCATAATATCGCTTTCAGCTTCTTCCGCTTCAAACACAACAGAACATGCGGGATCAATAAGTAATTCAAGAAAGACAATATGAACCGGAAGGAGTATCATTTCTTCCCACTTCAAGATAATTGGTATAAAAGATAATCCCATTATAGGTATATGGACGCTGATTATATAAGCCATAGCTTTTTTTAAGTTATCAAATATTCTTCTTCCCATTTTCACGGCATCTACAATTGAAATGAAGTTATCATTGACAAGAACCAGGGAAGAGGCTTCTCGGGCGACATCGGTTCCTCTTTCTCCCATTGCAATTCCTATATGAGCAGATTTCAATGCGGGAGCATCATTTACTCCATCCCCTGTCATCGCAACTATTTCATTATTCATTTTGAGAGCATTAACGATTTTAAGTTTCTGCTCAGGAATAATTCTAGCGAAAATATTGATATCCTTAACTTTCTCCCTCAAAACTTCTGAGTTTAATTCGGCTAATTCTATCCCTGTCAGAATATTATCGGGGTTTCGTAAACCGATATCCTGGGCAATGCATTTTGCAGTAATTGGGTAATCACCAGTAATCATTACGATTCTTATTCCAGCACTATAACATTCTTTAATTGCCTTCGTTACACCCTGCCTGATCGGATCATTCAAACCGATAAGCCCGACAAACTTAAATTGGAAGTCATGCTGTTCAGGAGGCAGATTTTCTTTTTTAAATTTTGCCTTTGCAACACCAATTACTCTTAGTCCCTGACTTGCCATTTCATTTACTATCTGTTTAACTCTATTTATTTCGTCGTTATTTAAATGGCATAAATCCCCGATAGATTCCGGAGCTCCTTTTGCTGCAACAATATAATCCTTTCCTTCGGGCGATTTCCAGACATGCGATAAAGCTAGAAGTTCAATAGATAGAGAGTATTCCTGGATTAAAGTCCAATTATCATGTATATGTTCTGTATTTGACAATTTCTCATACCCCAGATCCTTCAGTGCTTTCTCCATAGGATCGAACGGGTCTTTCTGGCTTGCTAACAGGCTATATTCCATAAGTTCATGGTAGGCTTCAGGAAGGGGAATGTTTTTATTTTTTACAATATCAAGTGCTTATCCAGCAGAAATAATTTACTTATAGACATTTTATTCTGAGTTAAAGTCCCTGTCTTATCTACGCATAAAACAGTTGAAGCTCCTAAAGTTTCAACTGCTGAAATTCTTCTGGTTAAAACTTTTTTTTGAGAAATTCTCCAAGCACCGAGGGCAAGAAAGACAGTCAGAACAACCGGGAATTCTTCCGGCAGCATAGCCATTGCCAGAGTAATTCCGAAAAGAATGCCATTTAATAATCCACCTTTATGAGTGAGAGAATAATAGATTATCAGAATTAAACAAATAATTACTGCGAAAGAAAAAATAAATGTAACAAGTTTTTTTATTTCTTTCTGAAGGGGAGTAGACTCAGTTTTCTGTTCAGATATGGCAGTCCCGATTTTTCCCATTTCTGTATTGATACCGGTAGATTTCACAATAAACACACCTTGTCCCTGGACTACCAAGGTTCCCGAATATAACGAGGATAAATCATCTCCACCAGGTCTTTGCATACTGTCTTTTTGAGATCCGGATAATTTCCGCACAGGAACAGATTCTCCCGTTAAAATTGATTCATCAACCGATAGATTAATTCCCCATAATAATACTCCGTCGGCAGGAATACGATCACCCTCTGCTAAAATAATAATGTCTCCGCACACAACTTCACGTCCAGGAATTCTCTTCTTCTCACTATTCCTTATTACAAATGCCCGGGGACTAGATAAATCCCGAAGGGCATCTAAGGCTTTTTCAGTTTTTCCTTCTTGATAAACGGTAATCCCGATAATTACAAAAACAAATCCCAATAACATTAATGCTTCTTTAATATCACCTAAAATTACATATAATCCACCACAAATAAGAAGTAATAAAAACATAGGTTCTTTCAAAACTTCAAAAATAATATTAAATAAAGTTCTCTTCTTAGCTGATTGCAATTCATTATATCCGCTTTTTTTTAGTTGTTCAGAAACTTCTGAGTCAGATAAACCTGTAAGTGTTTTTACCTGTTCTTCAGTTAATGACATATAATGTTTCTTCCTTGATTTAATATTTAATTAAAGTATATCATTTATTTTCTGTGATGTCAATCTTTTTAATTTTGAGGAAAATCGAATTTCAAAATCCAATTATTAACGCTGGTAATGGGACTGAAAGCCGGTGTAATTTTCCGTTCATTGACACAGGTGTTGAAACACAAGCATGCAATCAAGAGAACAATAATTAATTTTATTGCTTATTTATCCTTAGATCGTCATATTCTTTCTCTTCACTTTAGACTTTGTATTAACTTTCTTTAAAACAACATTTTCCATTCATGGATTTTTTAGACAATTTTCTCTGATTATAAAATGAAACGAAATTGACTGACTGTCCCTTTTCTACACCCATGTCCCTTTTTTTATTGACATATTGAGGCATTTATGATAAAATAAGTGAAATTTTTAAAGTGAGAAAAGATGAAAATAAAAGCTAAAATAAAAAAAATCAAGGTGATTTCACCTAAGGGTGAATGGAAGGAAGCGGAGTTGACTCTTGATTCTTTTCGGGGAATATTTAAGGGGTTTGGTAAGTTCAAGGTTAGCAAGAGTATTTCCGGGAAGATTCTCAGAAGTTTTAGGACAGGCAGTGATTTTAAGAAGGGGGAAGAGGTAATTCTTACGGATACAGAGCTCTGTGAAGTGTTCTACCCTGTTGATTTTAATGATAAAATTCTTATTCCGGACGCTTCGAATTTTATTGAGACAACCGTTATAGTCAGGAGTCATCGTAATCTTGATAAGTCATACATAACCATTTTAAATTCACGAAAGAAAGAGATTGCCAAGTTGTTTTTAGATGATGGAATATCTTCGTATGACATTTCGTTCAGGATAACAAAAGCAGATTTTGGTCCCGTTTACATTAAGGAATTAGGGAAAGACTTTATTGCATATATAGCAAAACCCGCTGAGCTGAATAAAGGAATTAAGTTTGAAGGGGATGTATTCCGGAAGCAGGAGAAGTATCCGGTGTTATCGAATGATTATTTAATGATCAGTATTGACTGTGAACGTGGAGCCGGGATCAATTCAATCGCTATGGAAGAAGAGATAAATCCATTTTTTTCTTTTTTTGCATTGTATTCAAAAACAGATAAGGTATCTTTTCCTTCTACAGATATGTCTGTTAAGGGGAAGGAAATCCCTGATTCTTCAGGGAAGAAATTCAAGAAGGTTTTATCTAAATCTGATTCATGTAGATTTGAGTTTAAGAAGAAAGGTTTTACTATTACTAAGAATTATTCTTTCCTGAAGGAACTTCCGGTTTTAGTTTCTCTTTATGAAATAGCTTACGGGAAGAAGAAGGATTTTTTGATAAATCCGTATTTCAACTCCGTTTTTAATTTCGGTCCAGCACCCAATACGAGGTATTTTATACCCGGTTTGACGGAGACCTATGAAGAGTTATTCAGTCCTGAAGTTAAAAGGTACTGGTCTGAGTTACGATATTCAAATCAGTCGGTTGTATTATTCGGATTCGCAGATCATAAGACAGATGATATAATTATCCAGGTTTATCCTGCAGGAAAGAATGGTGAAATGACACTTGGCCACAATGACAACTGTATTGTAATAAACGGGAATCAGGATGAGAAGAAGTTAACAAAATCGCATAAAGTAAGCCAGCAACTTTTCACGATACAAGGGCGTTTAATTTATAAGGATGATAATTTTTATATCTTAAATAAAGGCCATAACAGGAAAAACATCTTTAAGATAAATTTCAAGAAAGAGAATAAAAACACGATTAAATCACACATACAGGCAGGCAATAAGAAAATTCAATTCAGGGCAGAGAAATTATTTCCCGGTTTTACACTTTACCATTCAACATTCTCTTCCGACATCAAAGATGTAAATTTAGTAATCGGGAAAAAGAGGATTAAAATAGGGGATTAGAATGAAATTATTTGATAAAATCACATTAGGATATGAATGGGAGACCGCATTATTAACGGAAGGTTATCATATTCAAAGTAAGGAAGTTCTTGATTCTGTTGTGAGGAAGATGTGCTCGAAATTCCCTTACAGCAGGACAGGACCTGACGGTATGTGGAGAATAGGCGAGGTTATATTTGAAATCCGGAGCGGGATTTTGGAATCGTTTAATGAACATGTGAAGAAAACAAATGAAATGTATAATTCAGTTTTGGATATCTGCAAAGAGAAGAATATGCATTTTTATCCCAGCTCCGCATTTGAAATCTACGGTCGAGCGTTCGGGCTTCATGTTCATATAGGAACGATTACAGATGTTTCCTTAGCCAACCAAGTTGCGAATAAATTCAGCAAGTATGTTCCTGCATTCATTGCATTATCCTGTAACTCCCCTGTAACAAAGATAAAGTCAGGCGATTTTAAAAGTTACAGAATGTCTGACAATGCTGATTGGTGTTCAATGCCAAGAAGGATAGTCAATCCTGATTACTTGTATTTTGTCTGGGGAGATGATACTTGTGTTAAATTCCAATATAAACCTACAATAGAATTAAGGTGCGGAGACAGTGCATCCTCATTACGTTTCATGATTGAGTATGCCGCATTTTCCGGCCTTTCAATCTTAGGTTTTGCTGAAACAGAGAGGAATTTCTCTGTCTCAAAAAGTGAATATTTAGAAAATATGATAAACAGGATCCAGGCAACGAAGTTTGGATTACAGTCAGAGTTCACAGTAAATGGAAAGGCAACAACGCCGTCAGAGCTGTTGTTGGAATTATTTGACAGGACCCGGAATGTATTTTCCAAATTCGGCTGTTCAAAGAATGATTTCAAATTGATCCTTCAAATGATAAAGAAGAAGCAGACCCAGGCTGATTTCAAGGCGGAGATATTCAGCCATTTACCCGATCAGTATGCATATACAGCAGAGATGGTTAGGATAATGAAGAATAAGAGTTTTTTTGAAGAGTATCTTGAGAATGCCCCTGAGTTAGAAACATTGAAACCGATTAATATAGATGATTTTATACTTGAACAGATTTATATCAGGTCTGAGCTTGCTGAGATCTATGATAAGGTTCATCTTCCTACAAATTATTTAGTTGACCGGCTTGACCAGTTAGTTTCAAAGGGGAAATTAAAAAAGAGAATGGTTCCTGAAAAGGGATTTGTTTATGAAAGGAGATAATAGATGAAAGAGTACACAGATAAACATGCTCAGATGGGGGTAACAAAGAGACTGCCTAAAATTGAGACCTGGCCGAATCAATATAAGAAGGATTATACTATTGTTATTGAGACAGATGAGTTTACTTCTGTTTGTCCCAAGACCGGGTTGCCTGATTTTGGAACTATTACGATAACATACATCCCTGATAAAGAATGTCTCGAATTAAAGTCGTTAAAGTTTTACCTGTTATCATACCGTGATTTGGGGATATTTACAGAGAATGCAGTCAATAAGATATTAGATGATTGTGTAAGTTCCTGTTCTCCGAGATGGCTGAAGGTTGAAGGAAATTTCACACCTCGCGGCGGGTTGAGTAATATTGTCTATGTCGAGTATAGGAAATCCCGTTTAGCAAAGAGTTCCAGTTCCGGAAAAAGAAAAGGCAGATAGTTTTGAAGGGTAAGTTAAAGATTCTTGAATTCATATTAATGGATAAACTTCGCACCGGTGGAGGTATTCAGTTATACCGCCTTGCAAAGGAATTAAGCAGGCGGGAACATAATGTAACTGCTCTTTTTGCAGATAATCCTGAATTCAACGGTGATTTTGAGATATTCAAGGATACCGGAGTAATTTTAAAATTCATGAAATTGAATAAAATAAAATTAAATCCTTCTTCAATAAAATCATTAATTGAATTCAGGAGATTTATTCAAGAAGAGAATTTTGATATCATACATTGCCATAAAGGGAAAGCGACTACGTTTGCATATTTTGCAACACTCGGACTTGATGTGAGTTTAATCAGTAACCGTGGAGTTACAAGCCCGATTGGGTTCTGGAGATCGATAAAATATAAGAATGAAAAGATAAAAAAGATCATTGCTGTTTCAAAAGCAGTTAAGGATGTTCTGGTAAATGATGCAGGGATTCCTGAAGAAAAGATAGAAGTGGTTTACGGGAGTGTTGATACCGGAGAATTCAAACCCGGAATTAAATCAACATTACGGAAGGAATTCAATCTGGTCAAAGATTCAAAAGTCATTGGATTTGTCGGTAATGCCGGAGAGCGAAAGGGCTTACCATATCTAATAGAGTCATTTAAAATACTGCTTAAAACACATTCAAATATTTATCTTATTCTGGTAGGGATAGAAAGAGAACAGCTGAAGCAATTTGCTCTTCCGCCACAGGTTACATCATTTGTAATTACAACAGGTTTCAGGAAAGATGTCCCAAACCTGATGGCAGGCTTCGATATATTTGCATTTTCCGGAATATCCGATGAAGGTTTAACCGGGACAGTAAGAGAAGCGGCATCGTGCGGAATCCCGATTGTAACAACGGATGTTGCCGGTAATGGGGAATTAATAAGAAATAAAGTATCCGGTTTAGTCGTTCCAATAAAAGATCCCGAAAGAATGGCTGAAGCTTTCGATTTCCTTTTTAAAAATTATGGTAAAGCAAAAGAATTCGGGGTGAAGGCAAGGGAGATTGTCCTGAAAAAGATGACGGACCAGAACAGGACCTCAAGGATTGAAAAGATTTATTATCAAGCCAGGAAAGATAAGCCTGAAGTAAAATGAAATGTAAGAAATGTCTGCTGCACTCAAAGGTTATGGGTGTCGTAATCAATAGAAACGGTTTGTGTAATTACTGCAATGGAACCGCCCAGTTCGGCGTTCTGTCAAACCCTGAGAAGTTAAAGCAGTTTTCAAATAAAGAAGAGCTGTTCAAAGAATTTCTGAATTCAATGAATGTAGAAAGTGGGACAGGAGAATACGATGTTATATTAGGCCTAAGCGGGGGGAAGGACAGCGCATACCTTTTATTTTATTTATTAAAACATTTCCATCTGAGAATACTTACAGTTACCATTGATAACGGATTCGAAAGTGATACCGCAATTGAAAATATTGAGAAAATCAAGGGAATCACAAAGATAAACCACATTTATATTGATAGTTTTAAAGAGATCTTCAAGAAGGGATACCGTTACTTATTGACAAAAAAACCTGAGACAGACAGTGTAAAGGAGATCTGCGGATTCTGCACATTGCTCTGGCATCACTTATTAATTTCAGAAGCTGTTAAGAGAAATGCTCCGTTCGTTTTAATTGGATATTCTCCTGATCAGATAGAAAATTATTTTTATGAAATAACAAAGGACGAGATTTCAGCAAAAGGAAGTATTTTTAATTATGTTCCTGAATCATCCTTTTCTCCGGATGAGAAAAAGAAAATAATCGACCTGTTCGGTAAGAGCGGTTTATTCCCGAAAATTCTTCTGCCTTTCCATGTTTTCCCGGATTACTCAGAGAAGGAAGTTCGCGAAACAATTGCCCGAGAAGGTTTTATTCCAAAGAGAAAATCTTTATCGGAACAGACCAATTGCCGGATAAACTGGCTTATGATGTATAAGGATTTAAATCTCTTGGGATATAATCCGTATCTTGAATCATTCAGTTATCTCATACGAAACGGGAAGATGAAGAAGAGTTTATGGCAGTTAAAATTTAAAATCGGGAACATTTTAATAAAGTCCGGGCTATTTCCCGGGAGAATAATAAAAGATACGCTTAAACGCCTGGGATT
>JAQVHJ010000054.1 GCA_028696285.1 bacterium | reverse complement strand
AGCCTGACCTACACAAACAGTCGCAACATCCGCCTTAACATACTGCATGGTATCATAAATCGCTAAACCTGATGTCACAACACCACCGGGTGAATTTATGTATAGATAAATATCCTTCTCAGGATTCTCTGTATCAAGAAAGAGTAACTGAGCAACAACAAGGTTTGCAACTACATCATTTATCCCGGTCCCGAGAAAGACAATCCGGTCCATAAGTAAGCGTGAAAAAATATCAAATGCCCGTTCGCCCCGGGGTGTCTGTTCAACAACCATCGGAACTAAATGCTGAGCTAATTCCTTATTCATTTGTATTCCTCCAAAATTAATGGATTTTATTCAAGGTTCTTTTCTTGCTTGTCTTCTTTATTCGGTTCTATTTCTTCAATCTTTGCATTGCCGATTAAAAGATCTTCAACCTTTTCATATTGAAGAATATGCTGGTAACGATGCTTCAACTGATGCTTGTACTTCTCTAACTGCTTCGCATCAATATTCTCTAAACCAAAACCAAGCTTAGACATTACATCCTCAACTTTCTTCTCTATCTCTTCTTCTGTAACAGTTATATTCTCCTGCTTAATAATTAAATCCCTGATAATTTCTATTTTTAAATTGGTTGAAACATCCTTCTTGAAAATCGCTTCATTTAAATTTGCCAAGATATCTTCCCGTTTATAACCGTAAGATGTTAATTCATTGATCTTATCTTCTTTGAACTTCTCTACGCTCTCCTGAAGAAAAGATGGTGGAATATCAAACGGATTCTTCTCTATAATATAATCAAACAATTGCTGCAACATCTCATCCTTCTGAAGCTTTTCATTCTCGTCAAGCATCCGCTGCTTAATATCATTCCGTAATTCATCAACTGTATTCATCCCGGGAAAATTCTTCTGAACAAATTCATCATTTATTTCCGGAATAATTTTACGCTTAATAGAGTTAACATGAACTTTATATATTACATCTTTATTCCTTAAGTTTTCTCGGATATAATCATCAGGATATTTGACCTGAATCTCTTTCCCTTCCCCGGTCTTCATTCCTAAAAGACCTTCCTCAAAACCGGGAATGTCCTTCAAACTGTTTACGTAAAATGAATAATTCTTTACTTCGTCAATCTTCTTGTCCTCTTCAAAAATCTGAAAATCAAGATTAACATAATCACCTTCAACTATTGTTTCATCTATCTTATCAATGAAGGAAGAACTTCGGTCACTCACCGATTTTAGAGCTTCTTCAACTGCATCTTCGGTTACAGTCCTCTTTGTCCTTTTAATCTCAATCCCTTTGTAATTTTCAATCACAAGCTCCGGAAACACTTCAATCCTGACTGAAAAATCCATTGAATCATCATCATTCATCTTTAAATCTGATACTTCTGGGGTCGAGATAATTTTGAGCTGTTCATTTTCATCAGCAAATTTCCCGATCATTTCCTTTATCACATTCTCCTGTGCATAATTCAGAGCCAAAGGATAATATCTGTCTACTATCACTTGACGAGGTGTCTTCCCCGGACGGAAACCGGGAACTTTCGCTTCCTTTTTTATTTTATTCAGTTCCGAATCTATCGCCTTCTTCATTATCTCAGATTCAACCGTGAATAAAATCTTCTTTTCACTTCTGTTAATCTCTTCAATGGAATATTTCATTCGTTTCTCTCTTTCTTTGTCTGGTGCGAGGGGCGGGATTTGAACCCGCACTCCTTAAGGAACAGAATCCTAAGTCCTGCGTGTCTGCCAATTTCACCACCCTCGCAAAATGGTTTTTTTAAAGAACAGTTAACTAAACCCATTTGTATATAAGTGGTGGGCCATGAAGGAATCGAACCTTCAACCTACTGATTAAGAGTCAGTTGCTCTGCCAATTGAGCTAATGGCCCATTATTATCCCTCAGAATGGCGCGCCCGGGAGGACTCGAACCTCCGACCTGCGGATTCGAAGTCCGACGCTCTATCCAATTGAGCTACGGGCGCTCGAAAATAATGGGGTGGACGGAGGGAATCGAACCCTCAACCCCTGGAGCCACAGTCCAGTGCTCTAACCGTTGAGCCACGCCCACCATCGGTCTCTGGCACGCCTGGCAGGATTCGAACCTGCGACCTACGGATTAGAAATCCGTTGCTCTATCCAGCTGAGCTACAGGCGCATAAAAATGTAAAACAGCTGCTTGGTCGGGGTGAGAGGATTCGAACCTCCGACCTCCTGCTCCCAAAGCAGGCGCGCTAAACCGGGCTGCGCTACACCCCGAGAAAACATTAGTTGTTAATTATATCAAATTTTTCCAAAAAAATCAACCTTTTTTTTATCGGGGACGGACCTTTTCTTAATTTTTAATTAATTATATAGCTATTGATTAATATAAATATTGCTTTTTCTTCAGTATAACGCAATTTACTCCGTGTATAAATATGAATTCGGTATTAAAAACCAAAAGAAAGGACCGTCCCCGGGTATTTTTTCTTGCATTTTACATTAAAATATGTTATAATTTCAAAATGATATGAGGTTTTGTTATATGAAGGAACGTTTCGATTTTAAATATACTAGAGATGAATTGGGGAGGGAGGTTCATAAGTACAGATGGTCAATTCTTCTGCTGATTCTTTTATTTCTGTATATTTTCAATGACCAGCAAATTTACACTATGTTTAAGCAGTCTATCCCTCTTTATAATGACGGGAAATTCTTTGAATACATTGTCCCGGTTATTCTATTCGTTCTGCTGGTTGTTTTCGTTCTTTTGGTAAATTATATTTTCAACTGGTTTGAAATTAAGTCTGAAGTTCCATTCTTTCAGAAATTCGGATTTCTTTCAAAGTTAATACTGGACTCGCTTCTGACTTCATTCTTTTATTTTATCTTCAGCTACTTCTTTTTATTGATAATATTATCTGTCTTGGATTACTATATTTTCGGTACAAAACTTCACTTTTCACCTGTCTTAACCTTAATTTTTCTGTTTTTAACTCCATTGGGTATATCTACTTTTATACTTATGAGAATAATGAAAAAGACAGGCTGGCTTTGGGGATTAATCTTTGGAATTGTTCTATTCGGAATCTCTCAATCCCTTCCTAATCTGATTATTTTCCAAGGTTTTGTATTTGAAATTCAGTATCTTAATCTGCTGTTGTTCATGGGATTAGGCTCCGGGTGTGCTGCTTTATGGCAGATGCTTCTGGATAGACAACAGCATGTGACAGGTTACGATTTCGAAACAACTCCGGGTAACCGTTAATCTTTCTTTTCTTTAAATATTTTTTCTATTAACTCAATATCATTCAAAAAGATCTTCATCTCTTCAGTATTTATTCCTTCTTGTGAATATCTGGCTTTATTGAAAATGGTAAAAATTCCTGAATCGTACAGCTGTGAATAATAATTAGAACGGAAAAAATTCTGTATTTCAAGTGTCGTTCGCGCTTGAAAATTTTGAGAGAATTTCTTCTCAAAGATACTGATTATTTTATAATATTCTTTAATGACTGTAATTGAGTTACTATCCCTTCCTTCTTGAAAAAATGTTTCACGAGGCCGCTTTTTCAATTTTAAGATCAGCAGGGATGCAATAATAAATATTATCGAAATAATTATTACCCAGGTATACTCTTTAATAAATTTTTTCAAGTTTCCAAATGCTGTCCGAGAAACTTTCAATGCAGTTTTCGGGATCAGAATCTGCGGGTCAATATTAAAAATCCTGTCAAAGAACCTTCGCATTACTGCAAAGATATGCGAATTCTCTTTCCTTTCATAGAAACCTGAAGGTGTCGGGTCAAACGTAATCCATCCGTATTTTTCAAAATAGATCTCAACCCATGCATGAGCATTCAGTTCCCTGATCTCTACTCTTCCTGTCTGCCAATTATAAACACCCCCGGCATACCCTGTTACAACCCTTGCAGGGATATCCTCTATCCTGCACATCACGGTCAATGCAGTTGCAAACTGTTCACAGTAACCGCCGGCCATTTCAAAAATAAAATAGTCTGTAACATCCTCTATCTTATCTCTTTCAATAGCATTAATTTCAAGTGTATATCTGTAATTCGTCAAGAGATATTCCTGCAATGCGAGAACTTTTCCATAATCAGATTCAATATCTTTAGTAATATCACGGGTCAATTTAACTAACCTTTCAGGAACAGGGGAAAGTTGTGTATACCGTTTTAATGCACTAAGTTTGCTTTGGCTATTAGAATCAAGTGCTATTAACTCTTGCGGAGGGATAGTCTTGACATAGGATATTATTGAATATTCTGTCCCGGGGTCAAGACTTCCCGCTATGCGGATATTATCCATGTCATCTATTTTTAGCTTTCTTGAATGGATGCTTAAAACGCCTATTTTATATACTCCGAATAAAACATTCGGCTGTTTAATTAAAATTGTATAGTTTTGTTTTATTGTATTAAGATATTCAATATTAAAATTAAAGTCATCCGGAGATGCTATTTGTCTCGTATAATTCCGGCGCCGACTCAGATAAAACTCATTAAATTCATTCCTCTTTTCCGAAGATATCTCCCATCCATATCCGGTATAATAGTCATAACATAATCCCCGGATATATCGTGAATTATTTATGTCATTCGTTTTTATCAGCATGACCAGTCTGTCTGAAAGATTCGCCCTGGAAAATGTAATATCAAAATTATCGGAAAAGCCGGAATACCCAACCTCTCCCGACATGAGATTATCGCTTAAATTATTGAAGAGATTTGTTCTGAATGAAAACGGGAGACGCAGCGATTCATTCCAGAACTGCGGTACGCTTATATACGCAATCACTGCAAAAATAAATAAAATCCCGTCAAGTAAAATGACCTTTGGCAGGAATCTTTTAATAAGATCAAAGGTCCTGTCAACTGCCTGATATCCGTCCAGGTTTTTAATGTCAGCATTTGATAAAATCATCAGTTGAAGAAGAAAGAAAATTAAAAATGCAAAGATCTCAAGAAGTATATAAAGATCAGTTGCAATTGAAGCTGAGTAAATTATAAGAATCAAGGAAATTATACCCATGGTCTTGAACCGGTGAAGTTTTGTTAATGACAAAGAAAATATTGCCCCGCCCCAAACCATGCTGATTGCTAAAACATCCTTCAAATAAAACGCTTCTGTTCCTAACATCTTTAAATTTTTATAAATGACAAAAATAAAAACAATTCCAATTATATTATCAATTATAAATCCTGCTCTCTTCCATCTCCTGAGTTCATTGCTGAAGATTGCAAAAATAATTGAAAGAATTCCTACTCCGACAAATTCATTAATCCTGTGTAAATATTTAAATGTGCAATACGCTGAGATTAAAAATCCTGTTAATGTAATGAAATACAGAATTGTCAGATTTTGTTCGTTGAAATTCAGGATATTCTCTTTCGCCTTCATTAAAGTCCCTGATTAAATATTTCTGAAATTAGGTCATCTCTGTAATACGGATAAAGTTTTGCGCCGGTCAAAGAAATCTCGGTAAATCTCTCTTTTATGTCAGTAGTCAGGTTTTCACGTGTGATATCTTTGCTGAAACTTTCCGGAATTACGTAAATAAAAATAATCCTGATTTTTTTCGCAGCAAGAAGATTTAGGTATTTCAAATAATTCTCATCTATTGTTCTTGAAATAATTACCAGGATATTTTCAGGATCAATTATCTTGGCAGCATTAATATAAGATTTAGTTAACGGGTCATTTTTTTCAATACTGACCACTGCCAATTTATCAAGGATATGATAGAGTTGTTCCTTCCCTGACTCAGGGAGAATAAATTGGTCGTCCCAAATAAACCCGACATTATCAATACCATCAATCCTGTTTTTCAAAACGGAACCTGCAATATTAACAGACTTCTCAAAACTTGACAGCTCACTGCTCCCTGAATTATTCCCGGGGGCAATATCAAGAAGAATATATGTAGAATGCCCAAGCTGCTTCTCAAACTCCTTTACCACTAACTGATTCATTCTGGCAGATACCTTCCAGTCAATCGTCCGCATACTGTCCCCGGACTTATAATCTCTGATCCCGAAAAACTCATTGCCTCCGCCAACTGACGTGATTATTTTATTAATTGAAGATGTAACGATCTGTTCATACAACGGGAAGTTTTTCATGTCAAATATCTCGGGATATACAAGAATATCCGAGTAAATATTTAATACCCTCTTTCTTGTAAATAATAAGAACGGGAATTCCGATTCGGCTTCTATTGGGCCAATCTTGAACTTTCCCCGGCGATAGGCAATTGCATCATAACTGATTTTCATGCCAAATTTATTTAAATTGTAAATGAATAGTTCTTTCTTCTGGTCGTCCTGACTTCCCGGATTGAACCTGTCCCGGATTTTTATGAATGAGGCATTGGAATCAGAGGTCATCTCTAACTCGACGGTAACTGTTTCATTCTGAAATGTAATCCCTTCCACATTCCTCTTCCCATGCAGTCGGCTCATATTCCTGAATGCAAAGATGAAGGATAGAATGAAAATCCCCCCTAAAAGATACCCGACAAAGAATAAAAGATTAGACCTGGTATTAAAACCTGCCGCTAATACCATTAATAATATCAAAAAAAATGTTAAGAAATTCCTGTTAAGTTTCACCGGATTATTTGGGGATTGGGGTTGAACTTAATATCCCGTCAAGAACCTTTTCCGGAGTTAACCCGCTTAATTTTGCCTGGGGTGTTAATATTACTCTGTGCCTTAAAACCGAAATAAAAATCTTCTTCAGATCATCCGGGATTACATAATCACGATTTTCAATTCCTGCAATCGCCTGCCCGCCCCGCTGAAGGAATAATGCTCCACGAGGACTTGCTCCTATGGAAAAATTCTGGTTGGTTCTTGTGGCATTCACTAAAGCAAGGATATACTTCTTCATTGTATTTTCAATGAAAATTTTCTTTATTTCATTCTGAATAAAACATACCTCATCCAAATCAACGACCGGCTCCAGATGCTGAATGGGATGCGTGATGATCTGATCATCTAAAATCATAATCTCACTCTCTTCATCAGGGTAACCGATATTTACCGACATGAAAAACCTGTCCAGCTCAGCTTCGGGAAGTGGATACGTGCCGGCCTGCTCCAGGGGATTTTGGGTCGCAACAACAAAAAAAGGTGCTTGCAATGTAAATGTGTTCCTTTCAACTGTTACCTGCTGCTCCTCCATCGCTTCCAGTAAACTTGATTGGGTTCTCGGGGTGCCGCGGTTTATCTCGTCACAGAGAAGTATGTTTGTAAAAACAGGCCCCGGCCTGAAAATAAAATTGGACTCTTTCTGATTAAAAACATAGGTCCCGATAATATCTGCAGGAAGAAGATCCGGCGTGAACTGTATCCTGTTGAATTTACCCTTGATAGATTTCGCAAGAGCTTTTGACAGAACTGTCTTACCCACTCCGGGTATATCATTTATCAGTATGTGACCCTGTGAAATCAATCCGGTTAAGATTAATCGGATTACAGAGTCCTTTCCTCGTATTACCTTGCGGATATTTGAAAAGATCTTTAATGTAATTTCATTTATTTTTAATATGTCAGGTTTTGAATTCTGCATCTGTACTGCCTTATTTCATTTTGAAGATTATTACTGCCTTCCCCTTCACATTGTTCTTGCCATCAACCTTCTCCCACCTGAACTGCTGTATTAAACTTATTGCCAGTTCAAGGAGCTTTTGGTCACCTATTATGACTGGTGAAATGTTTGTAGGTAATCCTGCAGGCGTAACCTCAAAATCAAGTTCAATGGTAATATTCTCTGTCAGTTTTATATCCTTTGGAATGGCCGGGCGGTTTATTATCTTCCGCTTCTCAAGCTCTACCCCCGAAATCCTGATAAATGAATCTTCTATCCCTGAACCGTCTCCGCTGATAGGAACGTCATGCTCCAGTATCTCAGGGTATAAACTTTCTATATTATCACGCCCTATCTCTGAATTCCCTTTCTGCGGTTGATCGGATGAGCCTTTCAGCTCAAACTGCTTCCGGGCAGGGTCTTTCTGACGAATCTCAGGATCAAATATCTCTTCGTCGAAAGAACGTGATTCAGGAAGGATAACCTGGTCAAATTCCTGAAAATGCATGTCACTGAGCATTACAGATGATTCGGGAATCCCTAAGATCTTTGAACTCTTCTTTAATGACGAAACCTTTAACGGCTGGGGTAAATATTCCTCCTTAACAAATCCTACAGAGATATACTTCCGTTCAATCTGCGGCTTGATAATGATGAAAAATGATAATAGCCAGATTATGAAAAGATGTATTATAAAAGAATATGTCAGCGCAAGCCTGCTGGTCCTGTCTTCAATTAAAAACATTATTCCTGTTCCGGAGTTGTTGAGATTATTAAATCCTTTAAATTTAATGAGTTGCAGACATCCATCACCTTGACCACTATACCGTATTTAACTTCCTTATCCCCCTTAATTATCACGGTCTTCAGATCCGGATGTGTCTTTATAAATACGGCCAGTTCCTTTTCTAAATCATAAAGATAAACCTCTCGGTTCTCCATGAAAATTCGGCCGGACTCGGTTACTGAAATTACTAACGCTCTCTTAACCTCAGGCACAGATGATTTGGCTTGAGGCGGATTTATGTTTATCCCGGACTGGTAAATAAATGTTGTCGTGAGCATGAAGAAAATTATTAATAGAAGAACCACATCTATTAAAGGGGTTAAATTGAACATGACCATTGATTTAAGTTCATCTTCATTTAAGAATTTCATTTCTATTCCTCAACTTCGACTTCAATCTCTGTTTCAGTCTCTGCTTCCGGTAAAGGTAAGGGATTTACTTCCTGGAATTTAATGGTATCTATCAGTTCAATCGAATTCATTTCTAATGTTAATACGATCTTCTTCGAATATTCCACAAGGTAATTATAAACTATTACTGCCGGTATCGCGATGGCAAGGCCCGTCGCTGTAGTTATCAGGGCTTCGGCTATTCCGCTCGCTAATAGATCCGGATTCCCTACCCCTCCTGCAGATATCGAGAAGAATGCTCGTATCATACCGGTTACTGTTCCTAATAATCCTATCAATGGAGAGATATTTGCAATTGTTCCCAATACCGAAATATTCTTCTGTATCTCAGGTACCATCGATTTCCCTAAATCCTGAACGCGTTCCTTTAATTCTGACAGTGGAAGTTCACGGTAATTAATTATCTCATTAAACAATATGGATTGAGGGCCCGGATTATCTTTGCAGTATTTTAAAGCTTCGGAAAGCTTCTTCTTCTCAGCAAGTTTTTTAACTCGTAATGAAATGTTCTTTATGTACTCAGAAAGATTTTTGAAAACTAATATCCTTTCTATGATGATTGTAAGGGCAATCACCGAAGCAATCCCGAGAAACAGCATTAAGAGACCGCCGCCCTTCAGGAAAAGAAAAACATGTTTGATTCCTTCTATCATATTCTACTCCTGGTTTTTTTCTTCATAGTTTATTATACGAAGAAAAATAATATTTATTTTAAATTTAAAAAAGAAATTACCTGTTTTGAGATTGACTCATCGTCCAGATTAAGCAATTTAAATAACTCGTCAAGGGTTCCATGTTCAATGAATTTATCCGGAAGGCCTAAATTTAAAATTTTTAAATCAACGATTCCGTTTTCAATAAATAACGAATCTACCGCAGTCCCAAATCCACCCGTGAGTGTGTTATCTTCTAAGGTTATTACGGGCTTGTTCTTCTTCCCTGCGGATAATAACAGCTTCTCATCAAGCGGTTTAATAAACCGGGCATTGATAACACCCACGTCTAAACTCTTCTTTAACAGAAACTCCCGAACTTTCATTGCCT
>JAQVHJ010000053.1 GCA_028696285.1 bacterium | reverse complement strand
TGAAGAGAAATCCGACGATAACATGGGCTTTTCTAAAAATTTCTTTGAATAGAAAATAGGGTCACAATGAAAAAGGAATATAATTTTCTTAATACAAAGCAAGGTGAAATCCTGGAAAGAGACTCGGGACCTCTCATTGTTACAGGTGCACCCGGAACAGGAAAAACCACCGCTTTAATTCAAAAAGCGATCTATCTGATTAAAGAAAAAAAAGTGAAACCCCAAGAACTCCTTATCCTTACTTCAAGAAATAATGAAGTTGAATTCATATTCAATGAAATCAAAAAAAACACCGTCATTAACATTAAAGATCTTTGGATCGGTACTTCCTTTTCTGTTTGTGCAAGAATTTTACGAAGTGAAATTTACCGTATTGGTTATTCAGGTGATTTTGTAATTTATGATTTCAATGATTCCGTTGAATTGATCAATTCCTGTTTAAAGGATCTGGAAATAGACCCTAAAATATATCCGCCAAAAATTTTTGCAGGAATTATCTTAAAGCAGAAATTCAGCCAGGTCTCTTCCGAACGCTATATCACTGATGAATCACTGCAGGAAAATGATTATTTCAATGAATTTGCAAAAGATGTTTATCAGTTATATCAGAGCAGGTTAAAAAGAAATAATTCTGTTGATCTTGGAGATCTGCTTATGCTAACTGTCAAAGTTTTTAACGAAAATAAAAATGTTTTAAAAAAATACCAGACTAAATTTAAATATATTTTAATTGACGAATTTCACGATATCACATTTATTCAAAATATTTTTATTAAAAAAATTACAAAGCATGCAAAGTTCTACTGCATTTTAGGGAATGATGACGAGTCTCTTGGCAGCGATTTGGGAGCAAGTTCTGACAACATCCTTAAATTTGAGAAAGAAAACAGGAAGAAAAAAATTAAGGGAATCAACCTGACTCAAAACTATATTTCAAATCAGGCAATTTTAGATGCTGCGTATGAATTAATCTCAAATAACCAAAAGAGAAAAAAGCGTCAAAAAACAATATCTTCTATTGAAAGCATTTCCAAACCAAAACTTGTATATATAGACAATGAGCGGGTTGAAGCAAGATTTATTGCACAGGAAATCCAAAAAATAAAAAACCAGAAAAATCAATTTAAAGATATGGCAATTCTTTTCAGGACTTCTGATCAGGTTCCTATAATCGAAGCACAGTTAAAGAATTATAAGATTCCATTTGAAACGATTCAATCGGAAAGCCTCTTTAAAGAAGATTTCATCAAGGACCTGTTAGCATATATAAAAATTTGTTTCAATCGTAATGACGAGATAAACCTCCTCCGGATCATTAACCTTCCCAATCGCGGAATAGGTTTAAATACAATTGAAAAATTGATTCAGACTTCAAGACAGAAAAGAATTCCGTTTTGGGAGGTGATTTCAAATAACCTTGATAAAAAGATGTTTTCTTCAAGGATAGTAAAGAATATAAAAGGATTCATTGAACTGGTTGATATGATTTCAAAAGAGATAGACTTAAAGCCCTCACAGTTTATTGAAGTATTAATAAAGAAAGTAAAATTCTATGACCATTTGAAGAGCGGAAAAAATTCAAAAGAAAAAATTGCAACAATTGAAAAACTAATTTCGACAGCCAGGGACCTGGAAGTTGCCGGGAGATGCGATAACATTCCTGAATTCATTCAGATTATTTCTCTTTATGAAAGCTATGATGCAGGAAATTTAAATGCGAATAGAGTTCTTATTATGAGCATAAAAGCAAGCAGAGATTTCTTTTTCAAAACAGTCTTCATTCCCGCATTAGAAGACGGAATTATCCCATTCACTTCCATTGCCAATTCCCCCGAACAATTAGAAGAAGAAAGACGCCTACTGTACATGGGAATGACAAGGGCAATTGAAAATCTAATCCTGATTTCAGGGAAAGAACGGAACATCTTTAATAAGAAAAATAACTTCCCACCTTCTCGTTTTATCAATGAAATAGGGATAGACTTACTTGAAGAGGTTAATCTGATTCAAACAAAGAAAGGGAAGTTTCCTCTGATTAACACTCCTTTTGAAAGCTCAGAAGAGGAATTCAAGGTAGGGAGAAAGATAACACATCCTATCTGGGGAAAGGGGATCATTAAAGAAATCACCGGATATTCTCCAAAATTAATTCTTACTGTTCAATTCGCAAGAGCAGGTGTTAAAAAAATATCAATGGAATTTCTTCGGAATTTCCTGAAGAAACAGAAAAAAAGAAAATCTTAAAACAGTTCTTTGTTATATTATACATAAGAAAAACTTGATTTCTGATTTTTTTTATGATATAATTATTATGAAAAAAAAGGGGATGGAATTCTATGAGTAGGGATAAGAAAAGCATTTTGATAATTGACGACGAAGAAGACATTCTGAAACTTTGCAAGATTGTTCTTGAGAAAGAAGGTTTTGATGTTTACACAACCAATGCTGCGAAGGAAGGTGTCGAGATCGCGTCTAACATTATCCCGGATCTTGTTCTTCTTGATATTATGATGCCGGTAATGGATGGCTGGGAAGTTCTAAAGATTCTTCGGGGTGAGAAATCCACGTCGAAAATTGCAGTTGCAATGCTTACTGCTAAAACAGATTTCAAGGATAAGATCATGGGAATTCAGGAAGGGGCTATTGATTATATCAGTAAACCGTTCCTGCCGCAGGAATTAATCTTTAGAGTAAAAAGGATATTTCAGGAATTAAATTGAATATATGAGTAGAAAAAAAGATATCCAACCGGATAAAAAAACTTCTTCATTAAAATCTGATATTTTAAAGTATCGCAACTCATTATACGATTCCATATTGGATATCCCGTCATATCCTATGGTGATCGATGAAATAAGAAAAACTCTCGATATATCAAAGGTATGCGGCCTTGTATTTTTGTCTATTGCTAATTCAAGCAAATTTGAATACACGTATGGCTGGGAGGCATTTGATGAAGTATTGAAATTCGTTGCAGACTCACTAAAGGAATATCTGGATAAATCAAAAACCCACTCACCCATGCTTACTATTCGAAATATAAGAAATGACGAATTCATAATTTTTTTCTTTGAGAATGCCAAGGAACATGATCTTACAATAGACCTGTTAAATGAAAAAATCTTTGAGATAGAACGTTTCCTCCTTCAAAAAATTAAGGCCAATCAGCCAATGAGTTATAAATATTCTATTAATTTTAATCTTGGATACTCCATTTTAAGTATGAATCCCCTTGTGCGCTTTGAAAGGATGCTGAATAATTCAATCAGGGACGCTTATCTTATGGCACACTATCGTGAACAGAATCTTGACTTTAAAATGAAATCAGAACTTCATAGAATTATTGCAGAGAGTCAGATTAAAACTGCATTTCAGCCCATTTTTGATTTAAAAACAATGAAGCTCCTCGGATACGAAGCTTTGACAAGAGGTCCTGAAAATTCAATATTTGCAGATCCTGAAACAATGTTCAGTTTTGCACTTCATTCAGACCTCATTACAGAACTTGACAGAATTTGCAGAAATAATGCATTGCTAATGTCAAAACAAATGAAGAATAAAACTAAATTATTCCTCAATACAGAAGTTCAGACCATATACACCCCCGATTTTATTGAAGGGAAAATTTTGGATATACTCGACTCGCATAATCTGAATCCGAAGGATATCGTCATTGAAATTACTGAACGGTCAGCAATTGAAAATTACCAGAAATTTACAGAGATTTTAAAAATTCTCAAATCACTCCAATTCAATATCGCTCTTGACGATGCCGGAGTAGGTTATGCTTCTCTCCAGACAATCACCGAAATTAATCCGAGATATTTGAAGATAGATCATTCACTCGTAAAGAATATTAATAAAGACCTTATCCGCAGACATTTAATTCAAACCTTGGTTGATTTCTCCGAAAAAACTGACATCTTATTAATCGCAGAAGGTATTGAAGATGAAGATGAACTCGAAGTTCTCAGAGAAATCGGAATTCATTACGGCCAGGGATTCTATCTCGGAAAACCTGATTTCAATTTAATCTAAATCTGTTCTTATTAATAAAAAATGAACAACGGAGTTTTAAAATGGAGCATATGAATTTGATTAAATCTCTTTCTTTGAAATCTGATTCAAAAATAGTTTTAATTGTTATGGATGGTGTCGGTGATCTTCCTGATGAAAATGGAAACTCCCCGTTAAAAATCGCAAAAACACCAAATTTAGATAACCTCTCAAAGAAATCTGCTCTCGGTTTAACTCATCCGATTTCTATAGGAGTAACACCCGGAAGCGGACCGTCGCATGTCGCATTATTCGGTTATGACCCATTAGCATATGATATCGGACGCGGAGTTCTCGAAGCACTGGGAATAGATTTGGAATTGACAAAAAACGACCTGCCAGCAAGAGCAAATTTCGCAACAATAGAAAACGGAATAATTACCGACAGACGAGCAGGAAGAATCCCGACAGAAAAAAATGTAGAAATCTGTAAAAAACTCAGTGAGAACATTAAGAAGATTGATGATGTTGAAATAATTATCAGACCTGGAAAAGAACATCGTTTTGTCGTTGTCTTTCGCGGAGAAGGATTGAATGGCCCGTTAAATGATGCAGATCCCCAGCAAACAGGCTTGAAACCCGTTCCCGTAACCCCGGCAAAGGATGACGGAAAAAAAGCAGCAGTTATTGCAAATAAATTTATCGAAATGGTTAATCAGGTCCTGGAAAAAGATAAACCTGCTAATACATGCCTTTTGCGCGGTATGACAAAAGTTCCGAATATTCCATCAATGTCTGATATCTTTAACCTGAATCCGGCCGCAATAGCAACATATCCTATGTACAGGGGTTTAGCAAGATTGGTTGGCATGAATGTACTAAAAACCGGTGATACAATTGAATCAGAATTCCAAACATTGAAAGAAAATTGGAAAACATTTGACTTCTTCTATCTCCACGTTAAAAAAACCGATTCTTATGGTGAAGACGGAAATAAAGACGGAAAAATACATATTATTGAAGAAACAGACCAGTTCATTCCAAATCTCTTGGAACTAAAACCAGATGTCATTGCAATTACATCCGACCACTCCACTCCATGGTCTCTTCAAGGACATTCGTGGCATCCAAATCCTTTCCTCCTGTATTCAAAACATGAAAGATGGACCGGAAGCTCAGAATTCAATGAAACCGCCTGCCAAACAGGAGCATTAGGACAATTCTACAGTAAAGACGCAATGCCCCTAATGCTGGCCTCCGCATTAAAACTGAAGAAATTCGGAGCATAATTAGGGGACAGCCCTTGCGATTTTGCGATTATTTCTCTTAAACTACCATTTCTTGGATGTTTTTAAATTCTAATTTTTTGTAAATATTGATTCCTTATTTTGGCACGAATGACAATTCTTTTTGTGCAGATCTACTTTATCCCAAATATCCGTTAATTTAATAGATAATAGTCTGATAAATAAAAAAATAATATATCTTCCAAATTTCAACAAAAATCGCAAGGGTGTCCCCTTAAATAATACTTAAATATTATAAAATATTAAAATATATTAAATATTATTAATGTAAATAAATAACACAGTAACCATAAAAAATACATTATTTTGAACTTTGTTATATTAAAAAAAATTAAATCTCTAATTGTAACCCTGATAAAATAAATAAAAAAAAATCGCAAAAATCGCAAGGGCTGTCCCCCTAATTACTCTCCATATCCGGTGATCTCACCATCTTCTTCAGCAAGATTAATTTTAACGAAAATTTCACCTCCGGCTCCTATCATTTCTCCTTCTTTTTCAGGAATAAGGTCACGTCTTTTAAATATGAGATACCAGAACTCCGGACCTTCAAAAGATTCCCCTTTAATAATAAGGTTCTGTGACGATATTAATTTATATGCTTCTAAATCAATATCCTCTTCTTCCAAAATCATTTCAGCAATCTCGATTGCCAGAAGACATTCGTCTGAGGGATCATCTTCTTGAAGGTTAAACTCGAAATCTTTTTTAATTACTACAGTACAAACAGTACAACTTACAAGAAAAACAAATACAATTAATAACAATGTTAAAAGTAAATAATTCCTTAAAAACCGTTTCATGGTTACTCTCCCCGTTTTAATTAAATGAATATTTTTTAACTCTGTTCTTCCCGCTTCATTAGTTCAATTATCTTTCGCGCGCGGCCGGACCAGATGCTTTCGGGATACTTCATTATTAATTTTCCATAGTTCTCATGAGACATTATCTTATTGTTCAAGTCAAGCCTGTAAATTTCACCTATCAAAAATATTGTATAATCTTTTCTGTAATAAATATCGGGGATTTTAGCAAGAATGTTTATAGCCTCCCTGAACTTCCCTTGTTCACGGTATCGTCGGGCTTTAATAATCTGGGCTTCAGAATAATATGAACTACTGCCATACTTTTCAAATTCACTAAGAAGTGCGTCAACTTCTGAATATTGCTTGAAATAATTATTAATAAATAAAGAAATAAACAGGTCTTCAGATTTTTTATCTTCAAACATACTTAATTCAACCTGACGTGAAATACTCAAAACATCCCCCGCAATCTCTGATTCAGGTTTATATAATATATACTGATCAAAATTCTGGATTGCATCCTCCCTGTTATTTTTCAGAATATAAGCAAATGCCAGCCATAAATGTTTTTCCGGACCGGTTCCCGATGCAAGATATTCAATCGCTTCATCAGGTTTATCCATGATTAATTTTTGAATACCTAAAATATAATTCTTCCCCGGCGAAGCAGGACAACTCTCCAGTAATTCAAGCGCTGAATTAAAATCACCCAGGTCATTCATATATATCTCAGCTATCTTAACGCGATTATTACAGTTCTTTGAATAGCCGGGAATTGATTCATACATCTTTATGGCATTCTTATACTCTTTTAACCGGTAATAAGTGTTAGCAAGTTCTAATTGAAAATCCTTCTCTTTATACGGGAAATATTTCTTTTCAATTATAGTTGAAAGAACATTTTTTAAGATTACATAGCCCTTTTGATTCCTTAATTTATTTAAAATATAATTATTAATCTTATTGAAATCATTCTTATTCTCTTCAACTAATTTCAAAGCAAGTGTATTTGCCTTTACATAATTATCCGTTAATACTAATATACTTAACTCTGTCACATTAACGTTAAAGTTCTTACTGCTTTTTTCAATCTTTTCAAAGCGTTTAATCATTAAATCTGCATATGCTTTATTCTCCGCCAATTCCTTCAATTTATATTCTATTTGTGTACAGGAATTTACATCTGTTAAATGCCCTTTTTCAAACCTTGTGAAAAATAAATCTATCTCTTTCTCATATTCACCCTGTAAATGAAGGATAGATGCAGCTTTCATGAGATAATGAAGATTGGATGGAATCTTATCTGAATATAACCTGTACTTTTCATAAGCTTCTTCTAAAAGGTTATATTTTTCATAAAGGTCTCCCAGTTTCACTATTATACCCAGATCATCCGGATTGCGAAGATGAAGGTTTTCCCACTCTGCAAAAGACTTTTTCTTATCCCCGTTTGCCCAATAAATCTCACCCAGGAAAATAACATATTCGACATTGCCCGGAGATATCTGTTTAAGTTCATTGACAATTTTCAATGCCTTTGAATATTGATTTGACCAGTAATAGAATTTTGCCAGGATTAACTTATCTTCATTACTCTTTTTACTCTCTTCAATTAATTTTTTCTCAAGTTTATCTTCTACCTTCCCCTTGATGGATGACTGAACCAAGTCCTTTAAAAATGAATTGGTGTCAATTCTTTTATTTTTAAGTAACTCCTCATAAATATCGTAGGCATTAACAGGGTCTCCAATCAGTAAATAATAATCAGCTATTTTCTTCCTGAATCGATCATCGGATATTTTTATTTTCTTCAATTTATCTAATGCACTTCTCAGGCGTTTCTCTTCTCCTGTTGAATAAAGGAGCTCCAAATAAAAATTAACAGCTGAGTGAAAATGATAGTTATTTATCTGATTTAATTCAATCACTATCTCATAATCGTCAAGAGCTTTTGAAATATCACCGCTCTTCAAATACCCCTGAGCTCTGTAAAAATATATCGATGTCTTTTGATAATCATTCAAAGATGAATTGAGGATGGAATCACATTTTGCTATCAATTCAGAATACTTTGTAATCTGATAAAGATACAGAAGTTCATCTTCAATCTTTGCAAATTCCTGGGCAGAATAACCCAGAGAATTTAAAGAGATAGATATCAAAATTAACAAAACTGTAAGTATTTTTATTCTGCAAGCCATTTTATTATATTGATCCCTAATTGCGCATTATCAAGAAGAACCCAGTCATTATGAAGGTCCTCGCCGACAGCGCCGGTACCGTCATCAAATATGGCGCTATCTCCAACCGCAACGATCTTTCCGTTCCCGTAAAATGAGGATGCCACAAAAATTTGTGTCTTCCCCTGGGGTGCTCCATTTCTCCAAATCCTTCCCTGGGCATCACCCGAGACAGATAATGTACACCCGACGTAACACCCAACCATGGATATCCCTGCCGTAATTGCTGAACGTTGAGTTTCAATGTTCCCGATATCTTCCAGGAAACTGTCTGCAACAAATGTAATCCCGAAATTATCCGGTGAGAATTCATTTAACACATCCCCTGAATCCCAACCGTCTCCATTCCTGTCAGAACCCTCATGGTTCCCTATTATCAGCAGACCTCCGCCTGCATTAACAAAACTTAAAATGGAGTTTATACTCGAAGTACTCAGTTGTGTATTAGGTTCTGCTAAAACCAAAACTTTCGCTCCTGTCAAAGTGGAATCACTGATATAATTTATGCTCTCAGTTTCAAAACCTGCATCCCTTAAGCTTTGGCCAAAGTCTGAATATCCGCCTATATAAGAAGGGGGGCTGCCGATTGTCCAGTCCGCGTTCCCGGCCAACTCTCCATTCCCTTTGTCGAAAAGGACCAATACACTATCTTCAGGAACTGTTGGCTCAGTCGGAGACTCTATTGATTCATCTTTCGCGCAGGAAAGAATTAATAAAATAAAAAGCAAAATTGAAGTGAAAACAAGAGCTTTTTTAAACTTCTTCATTTATTCCTCTTTAAATGTAAAATCGGAACGGTTAAGATCATCCCCTGTTTTTAAGTTAATCGAATTTTCATAAAATTCAATTGTAAACTGCTTCTCATCTCCGGTACCGTCAAGATATTTCAATGTTGTTCCCGGAATACGCTTAACTGTCAAATTTCCAACTGCGCCTAAAATCTTTGCTGAGTTTTTTTCTGTGATAAATATTTCAATATTATTAATAGTGATTAGACTTCCCGGATATACTTCGTCCCAAGGCTGAATTGCTGATTTGATTCTGATCCTTTCAAATGACCTGAACAGCCCTTCATCTTCTTCTATCCACATCAGTTTTTCTCCCGCCATATTGAGGCACCATTCATCCCAAAAACCTTCTTCATATTCATACCTGACCATACCTATTACCTCAAAATCCTTCCCCTTTAACTGACCGAATCTCCCTATCTTAAACGGGGTGGGATACTCTGTCATCTTTGCAGTCTTGCCGGTCGGGTCAAGTTTGTCATCCTGAACAACAAGGGTCTGCTCACAATATTCACAAACCGCAACCTGGACAAAGCGGTTCTTTAACTTTACCGGAGCGCCGCATGAAGGACAAACTAAATTATTAAGATCCATTATATCCTCCTTCCTTTTTTTTTTACGGAGTTAACAGTATTATATTACACATTAAACTGGAGATCATAAAGATGCCGGTAATATCCGTTCTTCTCAAATA
>JAQVHJ010000052.1 GCA_028696285.1 bacterium | reverse complement strand
ATACAAATCTCCTCAGTATCTTTCTGCTGTTTAAGGAAATGAGCGACTGCTCTCGACATTTTTCCTGCACCGGCTATGATATAACGCATTTCTTTCTTCTCCCGTAGATTAAATCTGTTCCCTTTCTGCAATTAAATCAACTATCTCTCCTGCATTTGCCACTTCAAGGATATCATCCCTATTGTCTTCATCCATCATTAACCTTGATATCCTTGCAAGGATCGGGAGATACCGCTTATCATTCTTCTTCGCCCCGATAAAGAAGAGTATCTTTGACGCGCTTGAATCTATCGCCTGGAAATCAATCCCCTTTCTTGAAATACCTACAAGAATAAATAAGTCCTCCACACAATCATCGCGTAAATGCGGGATCGCAATGCCATGTTCGAGGCCGGACGATGATAAGTTTTCCTTCTCCATCACTTTTTGGAAGAAGGATGTTCCATCTGTTATCTTCCCTAACCTGACACCAACCTCAATGAATTCTTTGATCGCATCTTCTTTTGTTCTTGCATTTAAATCTGTAATGATATTATCATTTGATAAAAATTCCGCTATCATTTTTCACTCCGCTAATTTAAATTAACAAAATAGGAATATCGGAATGACCGATTACCTCTTCCATTATCTTCTCTTCCGCTCTCCCGACAATGCCTTTATTACTTTTCTTCATTATCAGAAGAAGATCTATATTAAGTTTTCTGATTAACTTCTTAATTATCTCTGACGGATGTCCGGAAACCATTTGAATATTTGACTTGATCTTTAAATCCTGAAACTTCTCCTCAAGAAAATACAATGCTCGCCAACCCTTCTCTTCAAGATCGACCTTCACCTCAAGCGGTTCCTTCTTCAGAACCCTGGCTATCTGGTTAATCTGTGTCTCGTCATTAATAAATACTAAAAAGACAATCGTGTCGTCAGTTGAATACCTCTGTATGTAATCTCCAATCTGTTCCTCTTCCTCTGTCCCTGAAATCGGGATTAAAATTCGTCTGAATAGGACCCTTTCCGACATTATTGTACCTCTTCTTTTTTCGATAATTTCTTCTTCACAAGTTTCCTTTAAAAAAAATCTTCACGCTCAGACTCCTCGAGAATCGATTCAATCATTTTTATATTCTCTTTATACTCCGGGATGAACATGTTCTCTAATGCATTCACACGCCTTTTTGTCTTCTTTATCTCACGTATCAATCTCCAAATCGTAATAAAAATCTCTGAATATTTGGCCAGGAGATTGGTGATCCTGTCAAATCCAACTATTACATCATCTACTTCGGGAGAAGTATTAAAAATCCCAACATCTACCCGGTTATGGCTGACTTCTGCAAAAGTAATATGGGGAATGGGAACTCCCATGACACTCCTCATTCCGATCTCCAACTCAAAATTCTTTTCAGGAGCCAAGGTTGAAAGAATATTAACCGCCTTATTCTCACCTTCCGAAACCATCATCCTGCTGAGAACTGAGTACCCCGACTTGAATTCCTGCGCCAGTTCTTCCTGTATAGCGCGAAGATTATAGACATGATTCATTAATTCCATGATTAAAATTTCATATTTCTGGTCCATTAACGTGTAACCTTCTTCGGAGAGTTTCAGCTGTTCTTTCTGCTTCAATAAATTTGTTTTAGTCGGAATTATCTTCATATCTATTCTGAATACCTGTATTTTTCAATCTCTTTTGTGGTTACCCTTGTCAATTCTGAGTCGGGAAGATTCCTTAAGATCTTCCAACCCATGTTCAAGGTTTGTTCAATATCCCTATTCTCATTAAAATCCTGATTGATGAACTCCTTTTCAAAACCTTCCCCGAATTTAATATAATCCTTATCGAGTTCCGATAGCTCTTCCTCTCCTATTACCGATGCGAGGGATCTTGCGTTGCTGACATAAGCATAACTCCCGTACAGCTGCGATGACAGGTGTGGATGATCCTCACGTGTCCTCCCCTCACCGATTCCGTCCTTCATCAAACGGGATAATGAGGGAAGAACCGTCACAGGGGGGTAGATCCCCAAACTATTCAGTTCCCTGCTGAGAACTATCTGGCCTTCTGTTATATATCCTGTCAAGTCCGGGATTGGATGCGTAATATCATCGTTAGGCATTGTCAGTATCGGTATCTGCGTGATCGACCCGTTGATCCCTTTTATTCTTCCGGTCCTTTCATAGATCATTGCTAAATTTGAATATAGATACCCGGGATACCCTTTCCTGCTCGGGATCTCTTCCCGGGCACCCGATACTTCTCGGAGCGCTTCACAGTAATTGGTCATGTCAGTTAAAATTACAAGGACATGCATATCCTTTTCAAATGCAAGGTATTCCGCAAGAGTCAATGCTGAATGCGGGACTATTAACCGTTCAATAGGAGGGTCATTAGCAAGATTAAGAAAGAAGACGACATTATTCAAAACACCGGTCTCCTCAAAACTTCTCTGGAAGTAAGACGCTTCGTCATTTTTTATTCCCATAGCTGCAAAGATTATAATGAATTTTTCCTTGTCATCAAGCAGCCGCGCCTGGCGTATGATCTGGGATGTTAGCATGTTATGCGGAAGTCCTGCACCGGAAAATATCGGTAGTTTCTGTCCGCGAACTACCGTATTCATTCCGTCAATGACGGAGATGCCTGTTTGAATGAAATCTCTCGGATACTCCCGGGAACAGGGGTTGATCGGGTTACCGTAAATATTAAGGTACTTCTCCGCAACGGGCGGTGGCCCTCCGTCAATCGGATCGCCAAGGGCATTTAAGGTCCTGCCGAGCATTTTCGTAGTGACGCCGAGTTCGATTGGCTTTGTCTCAAATATTATTTTTGTATTCCCTTTGTCCAGCCCGAAGGTTCCCTGGAAAACCTGTATGACAGCCTGTTCCTCATTGACGGCTAAGACTTGGGCTGTTCTCCTTACTCCATCGGGTGTGATTACCTTTACCCGTTCTCCGTAGCAAACATCCTTGACGCCTTTAACAACAAGAATCGGACCGCTTATCCCGTCAATTCCAGTATATATCTTTTTACCGAATGTATTTATCTCCATAATTTATAAACCGAACTCCTTTATATTTTGGAAATCTTTCACCATCTTATCTCCTAACGTATCCAACTCCGGAAGCTGATCATTCCTGTATTCAATCTTCATCCGCTTCAATGAACTTAAAATTTCCATACCTTGAATCTGATGGAATGGAACTCCGTCCTGAAGTGATTTTTCTGATTCATCAAAAAACTTCATTATCAATTCAAACATCTTAATCTGCTTCTCAGGAGTGCAGTACATGTCAATATCATCAAAGGCGTTCTGCTGTAGGAAAGCAACCTTAAGCAGGTCTGCGATGAGGAGGATAAGCCGTTCATCATCCGGCAACGCATCAGGCCCGACAAGCTTAACTATCTGCTGAAGCTTCTGATCTTTCTGGAATATCTCAACCGCCTTCATTCTATAAGACAGCCAATCCTTCCGGTAATTGACATGCCACCAATCCTTTACTTCATCTATATATTCTGAATAACTTTCAAGCCACGATATTGCCGGGAAATGCCTTGCCCCCGCAAGATTCTTGTCAAGAGCCCAGAATGCCCTTATAAATCTCTTTGTATTCTGTGTAACAGGTTCAGAGAAATCCCCGCCTTGCGGAGAAACTGCACCTATTGCAGTAATTGATCCTAAACGCCCGGGATGCACTTCCATTAATCCGGCACGTTCATAAAACTCGGCCAGACGCGATGCAAGGTAAGACGGGAATCCTTCCTCTGCAGGTATCTCTTCCAATCTCCCGGAAATCTCGCGTAAAGCTTCTGCCCAGCGTGATGTGGAATCAGCCATGATCGCGACATCATAACCCATATCCCGGAAATACTCTGCAATGGTAATCCCGGTGTAAATACTCGACTCACGCGCTGTTACGGGCATGTTTGAAGTATTGGCAATTAATATTGTTCTCTCTATCAAAGGCCTGCCAGAACGCGGGTCAATCAGTTGCGGGAACTCTTCCAGAACCTGGGTCATTTCATTACCGCGCTCACCGCAGCCCACATAAATTATTATATCTGCTGCGATCCACTTCGCAAGAGAATGCTGAAGCATGGTCTTCCCCGCTACAAAGCCACCGGGAATTGCTGCAACTCCTCCGCGCTTAATCGGGAATAGAAAATCCAGAACCCGAGTCCCTGTAATCAGTTGGTCATTTGAAAAAACACGTTTGATAAAATGACGCGGCTGACGAATTGGCCAGACCTGGTACATTTTAACAGAAGTAATTCCGGAATCTGTTTCAATCTCTGCAACAGGTTCCTCTATTGTATATTTACCTTTCGATTTTATCTTTTTAATCTTCCCGGAAATACCGGGCGGAACAAGAATCCTGGTGGTGATCAATTCACTCTCTTTTACATTCCCTAATATCGAATTCTCCTGCACCGCATCTCCAACCTTCACTTCAGGATTGAACTCCCATTCCTTTTCCCGGGATAAGGCTTTGATCCCCTTCAAGGGTGAGATGAAAGCTCCATGCTCCTGAAATACCTGGAGCGGACGCTGAATTCCATCAAACGTCTTCCCAACCATACCCGGACCTAATTCAACGGATAGAGGGTTATTGGTTGAGAACACCTTCTCACCCGGCTTCAGACCGAGGGTCTCTTCAAATACCTGAATTACAACCTTTTCCTTCCGGAACTCAATCACTTCCCCTATTAACTCAGTCTCCCCGATCATAACTAAGTCACGCATTCGGACTCCGGGAAGTTCCGCCAAAACAACGGGACCGGAGATTGAAATTATCTTTCCTTCTTTTATTTCCTTATTCATCTTTCTCTTCTTTTTCTAAGAGATTAGATACTTCTTTCCTGAGCGCAGGAATTATTGATTCCAGCCTGCTGTTCAATGAATTATCAAATAATATCCCTGATTCATTCAAGTCTTCCACAATTACCCCACCGAAAATCTCAGGATAGTCCTTATGGTCTTCTATTACACAGCCTGTCTCTGACTTGAACTTCTTAATAAATTTATCCGTGAAGATATCGGAATCATCCGGAGAATGAAATACCATGATCCGGGTTGTGGAAAGGATCTTAACAGAATCTGATAATTGTTTTTGAATTATGATTGTGTATTTATCCTTTTCTTTTTTCAGTGATATTATCTCATTCTTCAACGATTCAAGAATCTCGGTCACATATCCCTCTATTATCCTGCGCTTCTCCTTTTCATACTCAATTTCAAGTTTGGAATAAATCTTTGTCCTCTTCTTCTCAAGTTCAAAATCAAGTTCTTTCCGCAATCTACGATATTCTGCGTTTATATTCTTCTTGTTTTCTATAAATTTTGTCTCGGATAATTTCATGGCTCTCTCTATAATCTCAGAACTCTTACTCTCTGAAAAATTTAAGATCGCCTCTTTTATCTTTTCATAGTTTTCTGCCATTTCTCTGTCAAACCTTTATACCTATGGTTTCCCTGATTATCTGCGTCAAGTTATCTCCCTTCATCCTCTCCTTCTCATCTGAAGGAATAAGTAATACGAGGGGGAACCTTAACTTTCTTTCGTGCTCCTGAACCTTATGTTTCAAATTCTCATAAACAAACTTATCGATTAAAATCAATCCTATTTCCTTATCTTTAATTGAATCTTCCCATTCCCGGTCACAAGCAGTCTTATCAATCACGAGCTTTCCTGTTACCCCGGAAATATGGAACACGTAAAGCACCTTCTTTGAATTGGTAATTACCTTAAGCTTCATTTAAGAATTAGACCTTCCCTAAAATGATGATGCTTATAATCAACCCGTAGATTGCGACTCCTTCTGCAAGACCGACAAAGATCAATGATCTCCCGAGTATCTCGGGCTTCTCTGCAACTGCACCCATCGCTGCGGAACCGACCATTGACACTGCTTTCCCCGCTGCGAAACTTCCCATTCCCGTTGCCATTGCAGCTGATATAAAACCTATTGCTATCTTAACAGCTTCAGGCCAGTCTATCCCGGTATTCCCTGTTCCGGTCTCTTCCGCTGATACTGCCCTTGTTACAAATAACATCCCCGACAGGAGAATGAATGAAACGATAACCACGATTGCTACAATTCGATTGGTTTTTTTAATATCATTTGTCCAATCTTGAATGTTCTTACTCATAAAACTACCTCTCTTTCTTTTTATTGTTCAAAATTAATTGTCATGACCTCTTCCGATACAGGTTTTACAGGAACAAATGGTTTGCCTCCTCCGGAAAAGAACTTGGAAAAGAACTCGTAATATTCAAGTCTCAGCGCTTGAATAGCAACAACCATTCCCTCTAACAGGATAATTCCTGCTGTACCGAAAATTAAAATATCCCAGCGTACAATCTCCTGCCCTACAGGACCTTTAACCAGGGACGATAATGCTCGAACTACAAGGAATATCGCTCCGGACATCGCTGCATGATTCATTGCAAAAGCGCTTGTCCTGATAAAGGAAAGTGTATTGGTAAATAGGTCCATTACCATTATAAGAAGATTGAAAATGGAAGAGACGAATCCTTCATCATGTTCCGTTCCCTCTTCACCGGCATCAACGGGAATCTTCTGTTTCTTCGGAAAGAATAAATTCCAGATTAAATCCTTAAGTACCATGGCAAGTATCGGAACCCCGATTATTAATGAAATGACTATGTAATTTTTCTGTAGATTCCAGTTCCCAGTCACTATCAAGATACTCGTAGCTCCTATATTCCAGTAGAATAAAAGGGAGAATACTCCCCACTCGCCGAATATCGCTTCCTTCGGTTCTCTCATCATAAATTTCTGAATTATATTTATAACCATTCCGAGCGAAAGAAGTATTCCGCCTAAAGCTAATCCCAACAGCATCATTAAATTCATCTCATGCAAAGGTGAGAATAGAATCGGTTTTATTATCTCTTCATTCCCGAAAATACTCCCGAATAAAAAGCCGAATATTACACCGGACAAACCGCAGAATGTTAAGATCCAGGCAAAATGCTTCATTCCTTCCCCGGAATTCCGGAAGATTATTAGAAGAATTATCCCTGATACTAATAGGATTCCACCGTGACCTATATCCCCGAACATTAAACCGAACATGAATAGGTACGTGAATGCCACAATAAACGTAGGATCCATTTCATTATATCTCGGGAGACCAAAATTTGAAATTAATAATGTGAACGGCTTGAATATTTTATTCCCGGAAAGACTAACAGGAATATCTTCAATGTTGACCTGCTCCGTTTCACTCTCCTGCCCGGTATATTCAACCACTTCCGAAATCAAGGATGAATTCTCATCGTAGGTTTTTAACGTAGTTTCCAGACCCGAAAGGTTCTTCTCCGGGATCCACCCGGAAATAAGAAAACCTGCCTCGGTAATTGCGAAATTTTTCTTCAACTCGGAAATCTGAAGATGGAACTCAAGATAAACATACCATAAAAATAACCGCTCTTCATACTTCTTCTTTAAATGAATCAATTCGAGTCTCGATTCAACATCCGATTCCTTAATAGTCCAGATATCAAGTTCGATGCTCTCCAGGAGCTTCTTAATATTCTCAGTCCAGCGCAGATAATGATGCGGAACTTTTATTTCAGCTGCATTGGCTCCACGAATTACCTTCTTTACGGATGAATCATTCTCCTTCAACGTTATTAGAATCAGGTATGTAAATTCACCCTGGTCAAAACCCTCTTTTATATAATCTATCCTGGCAAGGCCGCGATGAAGAAGATGAAGATTCTCCTGCTTGATCTTTAATAAGTAGGTATTGAAAAAAGTCGAGTTGAATAGTTTCCCGAATTGAATATCTGACTTCTCAAATATCATCGCGATCTTCCTGAACTCAAAAAACTCATCTAATTTTTTATCCGAAGTGTTTATCTCTTCAACAAGAGGATTGATAAGTAGCTCCAGCTCGGAAATGTGCTCCTCTATCTTCTTGCTGCTGAGTGATGACATCGGCTGCGGTAACGTGGATAAATAATCATACTTCGAAAAATTAACCTTGAGTTTTGCAGAAACATCAAGGAGCCTTGAGACAAGCGTTGAGATCCGGTCCTTCTCCTTGGATACCTTTTCTTCAAGTTCCCTGTTCTTCTTGGGAACCTCAACCTGCTCCTTTGAAAACTGGATCATTCCGGACTTGATTAAGAACGAGGTGACCTCATTAATCTTGTTTGCCATGCAATAGATTGCCAGACGGACCATCTTCTCAGGCCGGAATACTGACATTACTGAACTAACTCCTTTAATTTTTCCTTGTCATAATCTAACTTGATCCCTTCGCATATCGAAATCAGTTTCACTACTTCAAATCTCTTTAAAATGTAATATGATAAAATCGGACCGTAACAGAAAGGATTATCATTGAAATATCCATACATCTCACGCTTAAGTTTATAATCAAATTCCATGAATAGATTGGAGAGTGATTGTTCCGGGAATACAGGATACTTAAAAAATTTCGAGTAATAGGACTTCTCAAGAAGTTCATACGCTTCTAAAACAGAACCTACTGAAATCAAATTGTTAAACTCTTCATCCTTTAGAAAAATATTAAAATGCGGAATTAAAAGAATTATCTCTTCATATTTCATTCCGTATTTAAGATGCATTCTCAGTGACCAGATGATTATCTCTATCTCGAGAAACTCACCGATAATCCTGAAGAATACATCATGGTTCTCTTTATCAAAACTTTTAACATATTCAAAAAGATACGCAAGAAATTTACGCTCCAGCCCGACATTGAAATAAAGAAAATTCCGGTTCGGAGCATACTCATAATATGACGCTTCAACAAATGACCTTAAAATCGGGTTCTTGATTAACTTAAAGAACTCCTTCACCTCTGTAAACACCGCATTTTCTGGATTTGCGCACCATTCCTTGTCGAAATATTCGTCAAATACAACCTCTTCATTTGTTTGAATACGGTAAATTATAAATTCAATCCGGGTTATGAAATCCCTGAACTTTAGAAGTTCGAGAAATTCCCGCGGTTCCCCGAACATGAATATCCCGACCTTACGCAGGACTTCAAGGTTCTCATAATTAAATACCATTTCAAAGTTCTGTTCTGTAAGTTCGGGAGGATTCTTCTGAATCAGATGCGGTTTAACCGCCGAAAAAAAATCTTCAAGATTTGAGAAATAAATCAGAGCGCTCAACTCATCAGGCTTGAGTAACTTGCTTTTAAGGGCTCGAACCATCGTATAAGGCGCAGCAAAATATTCAATATCCATAACTCTATCTGGTCTTTGTAATAAGGTTCTTTAACAGTTCTTCAATAACAGCTCTCGATGCTTCCTTCATTTTAGATTCCGATTTAAACTTGAATTTTAAACGCTCTTCTTCAAATTCCTTCTGCGTTGTCTCTTCAAACTGAATCAGTTCATTGTTTTTATCAGATGTATATTGCTGAAACTCTTCTTCCTTCTTCTTCCGGTACTCTTCAATCTTTAAATCTGTCTCTGAAAGAAGCTTATCCCCCTCTTCCTTCGATTTATCTATCTTCTCCTGGGCTTCCCGTTCTATCTCCAGAATCTTCTGAATCTTCTCCTTCATCAAATACACTCACCTTCTTCTTTTTCTTTGATTGCTTCACCTTCCTGATCTCATGCACTATCAGAACAATCAATGCAATCACCATTATCAATCTCAAAGCTAAAAATAAAATAGTAATCAATAAACCTTCTTGATCCACAACTTTACCCCTTTTATTAATTAGTATTATACAATAAGTTATACTAAAAATCAAGAAAATTTAGGGGACAGCCCGTGCGATCTTTGCGATTTTTTATGTATCTTTAAGCATCGTTTGTATGGTTTTATGACAAAAAAAAGCC
>JAQVHJ010000051.1 GCA_028696285.1 bacterium | reverse complement strand
AGTTGTTGCGTTTGGAACTTCTGCTCCGGAACTCGTTGTAAATGTTTTTGCCAGCATTACAAAACACAGTGATATAACGCTTGGAAATATTATCGGGAGTAATATATTCAATCTTCTGCTGATCCTCGGAATTGCAGCCATTGTTTCGCCTTTATTCATTCAAAGACAGACAGTCCGAGTTGAGATACCATTTTCATTAATGGCAACTTTGTTTCTGATGCTTGTTGTTAATGATGTAATGATTTTTCATAAATACCACGATGTCCTTTCAAGGTTTGAGGGTATTCTTTTCCTTTTATTCTTCATAATATTTTTTGTTTATGTTTTTTTTATTCTTAAAACACCTTCAGCAGGTTTGGATGATATTAAAATTTACCCGTTCTGGAAAACATCACTATTGCTTTTCCTCGGTTTAGCAGGACTCTTCATAGGCGGGAGGTTGATCGTTGATAACGGTATTATAATTGCGCATAAATTGCATATAAGTGAAAAATTAATTGCGCTCACTTTTATTTCGATGGGAACATCCCTTCCTGAACTTGCAACATCTGTTGTTGCTGCGGTTAAAAAAAGGTACGACATCTCTGTCGGGAATATACTCGGGTCAAATATATTTAATATTTTTTTTATCCTCGGAATAAGCGCATTGATAAATCCGATTAGTTATGACATTGTTCTAAACACGGATCTAATAGTTTTAATGCTTGCAAATATTATCTTATTTGCTGCCATGTTCACAGGAAAGAAATATATAGTTGACCGTTGGGAAGGTATAGTTTTCCTGTCTCTGTTTATCGGGTATATGGTATATTTAGTTATAAGAAAATAAAACAAATAGTACCGGACTCAATATATTAATATGGTAAACGGTGAACGGTAAACGGTGAACGGTAATCGGTGAACGGTAAGCGGTGAACGGTGAATGGTAAACGGTAAACGGTAATCGTGAGTCGTGATCTGTGATTCGTGATTCGAAAAACGTAAGAATTGTATTACAAGCGTTTGATACACATTGTAGGGGCTTCCGGCCGGAAGCCCGTATCTTTTGAACATAATACATCGTCAGGTTAAAACATGTGATTCGTGGTAACGTCATTGCGTTATCGAGACGAAGTCGAGATCTAGCTAGCGTAGCGAAGCGTCGGGGACTGAAAGGAGTGTGGCGATCTGGGATTGCTTCGGGTTGCACACAACCCTCGCAATGACAGTGTACCTATGTACTACATTGAGTGCATAGCCTTGCACGTGGGGTACACTGCTTCGCTAATCGCGTTATTTGGCTTGCAGACGTATGCTGGTCATTGCGAGTGACCGAAGGGAGCGTGGCAATCTAAATTGTAATACGTGATTCGTGAACCGAAAGAAATGTAAACGGTAATCGTGATTTGTTCACCGTTGACCGTTAGAGAGATTGCTTCGTCATTCCTTCGGAACTTCTCGCAATGACTAATGACATTATTGGGTTTGAAGATGATATTTGTTTCTTGTGAAGGAATAATGAATACTTTCATCTTGCCTGTGGCAATCTAAAAAAAATGGGGAAACTCCTATCTAATTTTGCTTGACAAAAATATTGAAAAATATTATAATAACTATAATTAAAAAAAAGGAGAAAACTCATGGCTAATTGTGAATGTCTTGCAAAATGCCCTTTTTTCAATGATCAGATGATGAATATGCCTAACATGGCTACTTCGATAAAGGAGAAATACTGTAAGGGCGACAATTCAGATTGTGCTCGTTACATGGTTTTCAAGACTATCGGCCGGGAGAAGGTTCCCGGTAATTTATTTCCGCATCAGAAGGATATCGCAGAAACAATAATTAAAGAAAATAATTAAAATCAAAAAAAAGAAAGGACATCCATGGATTTTTTATCAAAGTTGTTAATACCCTTAGGTATAATAGCGTGGTTATTATTACTCATAACCCTCTTCACAGGAATAAAAGTTATCAAGGTCGGACTCAAGACGCATAAAATAATCGGGTTAACAGCGGTGATATTAGGGACTTTGCATTTTCTATTAGCATTATATTTTAATTTTTTATACTAAGTTTAAAGGAGAATGTGATGACGAAAAGAGCAATAATACTTCTGGTTTTGCTGACAGTATTTTCCATTTCAGTTTTTGCACATGCGCCATCTGAGATAGAAGCCCGGTTCGATAATGATACAAAGATTTTATCTGTTTTAATTACACATTCAGTCAAGGATAATTCAAAGCATTATACCGAGGAGGTTAAGGTAGAGCTTAACGGAAAAGAGATAATAGTTCAGAAGTTCTGGTATCAGGATGATAATTCAAAAACAGATTTAAAATATAAAATTCAAATTGCCAAACCCGGAGATAAAATAGTAATAAAGGCAAAATGCAATATATCCGGAGTAAAGACATTAACCTACACAGTACCTGAGCCTCCGAAAGAAGAATCCATAGAAAATTAATTACAAAAGGAAAGATAATGAGAAGATTATTAAAGATATTTCTATTTACTTTTATTATTTTTATTTTTACTTCCTGCGTGAAAGAGAAGTATGACCTTTCATTAAATCTTGAGCCGGGTAGTATTTATTCAGTAGAGTACAAAGTTGAAAGCAAGTTTATACAGAATATAAGAGGTGTCCATAATGAGATGAACGAAGAGATGGAATTCAAGTATAAATACACTATCTTATCAAAGGTTGAAAATAAGTTCAAGCTTCGAGTTGTCTTAGAGGAATTCAAGGTAAAAAGGCAATCTCCTAATATGAGTCATGAATTTACCTCTGAATCAGAGAGAACGAACCTTCCTCCCGGTTCTGAAATTTTATTTTCATTCTTGAACAAGGAAATAGAGATGTTAATAGATAGAACCGGAGAAGTCTCGGAAATAACAGGTTTTGAAAAGATCAATGAAGAGCTCCTTGAAACCATTAAGGAAAAGATAAAGGAACTCCCGAAGGAGCAGCAGGAACAGGCATTATCCGGGTTTGAGAAGAATCTTGAGAACAACGATATGAAGGAAAGATTAAGTTATACCTGGAATATCTATCCTGACAAACCGATTGCCTTAAAAGAAAAATATCAAATTAAATATACAACAAAAGGAATTATCCCTTTGGAAATAGAGAACAATTTTGAATTAGGTGAGATAAAAAGCGATCAGTATAAGTTATACATAAATTCAAATATAAAAACCATTTCAGATAAACCCGCAATAGATAATGCATCTGCTCAGATTTATTATGATTTACAAGGTACACAAATGGGATATTATTATTTAGATTCAAAAACAAGAATGATCACCGAATCACAGACTGAACAGAAGCTGGAAGGGGAGATGAAGATAAAAGGGGCAGGTTACGCGGTAATTCCGATTGTAAATGAGACGAAGATCAGGGTACAAATCGAAAAACTTTAACAGATTAATTTCGAAAATAAAAATATAAACACGGGGTAGAAATGAAAATTTCAAAATTAATTTTAGTTCTTTTTTTAATTTTTCTTTCCATATCTGTTTTTGGCTGGTCCCGGCATAACCTCATAACGCGGATAATACTTACCGAAGCAACCTGGCTTGAGAAGTACAATGAAATTACAGTAACTCCATATACATATACCGATACCACTATTAATCCTGAATTCAAGATATATTATGAATTATCTGAGGAGATGAAAAAGAAATTTCCTGATGACGGGAAGTTCTTTGATTATTACAAGGAAGATGGGAGTTATTACGGATATATCGGAAAGAAAGTTGGGGAGAAGACGTCTGCATATGAGATACTATGTGACTATTCCGATGAACCTGACTGGGATATGGATAAGAATATGCATCATGCATTTAACCAGAAGTTCATGGGAGGTCCACAGGGATTCAGGCACATGTACTATCCGTTCGGCAGTTTCAAAGCAGCAAATATAATTTTTGCTCAGGGCGACACGCCGAACAGGGTCGAATTTTATTTTGAGAAATCGCGAGAAGCGTTTGCTAAAGGCGATCGATATTGGGGCTTCCGTTTCTTAGCCCGATGTATTCATTATCTTGAAGATGTCAGTAATCCGTATCATACGAAACAAACATCTTCAAAATTCATTCACTGGAATGATCCCGTTGCAAGCACAACGACAGTAACAGCTAATTATCATGCAGTCTGGGAGGTGTATTTTGCCAATGTCTTAACCTATGAATATAAAGGTAAGACATCCAACCATCCCATGATCCCGTTTTTACGGAAGGGTAAGATAGAAAAGGTGAAGGACCCGAAGAGTTTAACAAAGCAGACAGCGCGGAAGAGCTGCGCTCTTGCAAAGAAATGTTTTAAAACATCAATTGAATTTTTCGGGAAGGATTACGATGTCCTGGTTGACAGATATATTAATGAGGATGAATTTACAGAATTATATTATGCCAAGGGAGAGAAAGAGATTCAACAGAAAGAGATACATGACCTTTGTTCCGAAGCTTATGTTATTGCTTCAGGAGCGGTCTTGTCATTTCTTGAATATTCCGCAGAAGAATTTAAATTGAGATAGGAGAAAGAATTATGAAAAATTTCACAGTTGTAATCATATTGTTTTTATTCATACTCCCGGTATTTTCCGAGGAAGAGCTTCCGGATATTAAGCAGGCGGATGAATATTATTCACAGGGGAAGATAAAGGAAGCAGAAGAGATCTATAATCCTTTATGCCAGAAAGATCCTAAGAACTATGACGCTCAGATGGGTCATTCCAGGTGTGCTTTAATAATGAATCATTTAGGGTGTGCATTCCGGTATTCGAAGAATGCTTCCGAGCTTAAACCTGCGGAACGTGAACCGAAGGAAATTTTAGCAGCTGTTTATTACAGAACCGGAAAGTTTGATAAGGCAGCGGAGCTGTTCAAAGAATTAGGGAAGGAATCGTTATCAAAGAAACTTGCAGGTTTTCAGGGAACAGAGCCGTATAAACCTGCCTCGGAGAAAAAAGAAACGACCATAAAACTTGAAAGCATTGAATCATATCCGATTATTAAAGTTACAGTCAACGGTAAGCATGAAGGGCGATTTATTTTAGATACCGGGGTTTCTGAAACCGTCATTGAGAAATCCTTTTCAAAGAAAATAAAGGCAGAAACTTACGGTACAGATAAAGATATTTTATTCAATGAAAAGGATATTTCATTTGAGCATGGAAAGATAAAGTCATTAAAAGTAGGGGAAATAACGCTTGAAGAGATACCTGTTTATGTCATGGATTTTAATCAATTACCGCTGAAAGCATTATCAAAAGATAAGATTGACGGAATAATCGGGTATGGGTTTCTATCAAACTTTATAGTGAGTATATTTCCGTCCGGGAATGAAATTACTTTTAAAATGAGCACAACGCAAGAAGAGTATACCGCTTTCAATGACAGTTTAAAATCGGGGAATTATAAAAGCATGGGCTTCTTTTTAGCCCCCGGTAATGAGATGCTTACCCCTGTGAAGATGAACGGGGAAGAGATTGGGCTATTAAAGGTTGACACAAGCGCTCAGGGGAGCGGGGTAGTTATCGGATGGAAAGCAGCGGAACAGATAGGGCTTGAATCTGAATTAAAAATGAAAGGGACAACATATCACAGTGACATCCAAAAAACGATCATTGCAGAGACAGTTTCAACAGGAGAGTATGAATTGAAGAAGATTGAAACTACAATTAGAGATTATAGTATATATGAAAATAAATACTCATTCGCGATAAACGGATTAATCAGTTGGAATTATTTCAAAGGTAAAGAAACCGTTTTCGATTTTATCGGGATGCGTATATTGATTAATAACCAATAAAATTCAGGGAACTATGCGGTTATCCGGATTAAAAAACATCAAATCGAAAATATTTCCGGTTATTCCGAAGAATAATAGGACAGAAATTAAGAAACTGCACTTATTTGAAAACTTAACCCGCCTTCAGCAGCTTATTTCCGTATTGATTCCGATTCATCTTTTATTATTCTATCTTGATTACCGCCATAAATTGGCCGGTGATTGGGAGAATAATGAAGGTTATGTTTATCTTTACTATCTTCACCTGGCAATGTTTATCATATTAATGATTTTTTTTACACTGAATTTCATTAAGAAACCCGGGAATCCTGAAATGGTTACTATCCGTCATTCGTATTCAGAGTTCATTTTCCTTTTTATCTTTTTACTCTGGTCTGCGATAGTTACCGGAATTGACCAGCTGATTCACGGGAGCATAAGCGTGTTTATCCTTTCCTTATTTGCGACAGCGGTTCTGATCAGCATCAGGACCTGGCAGAGCATAATTATTTTCGGGATATCATTCATTGTATTCATAGCATTAATAACGATATTCCAGGAAGACCACCATAAATTATTTGCGCATTACACGAATGGAACAATTCTTCTAATTATCGGGTGGCTCACATCGAGATTGATTTATTTCGGAAGGGTGAATGACTTTATAAACAAGCGCACAATAGAGATAAAGAATGCGGAACTTGAAGAGTCAAAAAGCAGGGCTGATGAATTGTTATGTAATGTTCTTCCCAATAATGTAGTTGAACAGATTAACATTGAAGGATATTATTCTCCTGAATTAAAGGAGAATGTTACGGTTGTTTTTACTGATTTTGTCGGTTTCACAAAGATTGTCGAAGACTGTGATTCCGCCAATTTAGTTGAGATTCTTGATGAATTTTTCCAGTACTTTGATTATATAATTAAGAAGTATAATCTTGAAAAGATCAAGACAATCGGTGATGGTTATATGTTTGCGGGAGGCTTGTTCAAGGACGGCGGCCAGATTAAGGAAGCGATAGAAGCGTCTTTTGAAATCATTGAATTTATAAAAAACAGGTCCAGTTTAAATTTAATTCAAACAGGTCACGAATGGGGAGTCAGGATCGGGATACATCACGGGCCGGTGATAGCGGGAGTAATCGGGAAGTGGCGTTTAACCTATGATCTCTGGGGGAAAACAGTTAATATTGCTGCAGGTTTAGAAGAGGAATCGGAAAAAGATAAGATAAATATTTCAGAAGAGATTAAGACTGCGATTGAAAGTGATTCAGGTTTCATTGTTTTATCACGCGGAAAGTTCCCTATAAAGAATATGCAGCCCTTGAACATGTATTTCATAGAAAGGAAAAATAATGGATAGAAGACTGATTCCCGATTTCATCACAGATAATTTTTCAAAAAATAATCTCAGCGGCTCGTTCAAGGGATATATTCTCTTTATAGATATGGTAGGATTCACTTCAATTACAGAATCACTTTTCAAGGAAGGTAAAGCGGGGGCTGAGATTTTATCTAAACTTATTGACCGTGTATTTTCTGAGTTAATAAATGAAATACATTTAAGAAACGGGTTTATCTCTTCCTTTGCAGGGGATGCATTTACCGCTGTATTTCAGACAGAAGATTACCTTCAGGTAATTTCCGCATGTATTTCGTTAAAGGAAAAGATGACCCGCTTAGACTTAAGAGATTTAAAAATAAAGAGAAGAGTCTCTGTCAGAATCAGTGCTTCTTACGGGAAAATAAATTGGGAGATCGCGGGAGGAGAATCAAGGAAAACATATTATTTTTCAGGTTATCCTATTAAGTGCAGCCCTAAACTCCAGGAAGAGAATCCCGGTAAAGGAGTAATTCTTGATCATTCTATCATAAAGCAAATTACAAATCCATGCATAAAATACCGAAGAATAGGGGAAAGGGAATATATATTAACACACTTTGACAGGGATCAAATAAAAAGCATCAGACAATCGCTCAAAGTTTCGAATAAAAGAACCAATTTGATTACACCCGAATTTATTGATTCAAAGATAATTAATTTAAATGTTAAAGGTGAATTTCGGGAAGTTGTATCGTTATTTGTAAAGTTCCCTTTTAAAACTGTTAATAATGATTTCTTAGAATTTATAAACAAGGTATTAGTATATTCAGAAGAATTCGGCGGTTATTTCAATGGTTTAGAGTTCGGAGAAAAAACCCCGCACTTCTCTGTAATTTTCGGTGCGCCCTTATCATTTGAAAATAATATTGAAAGGGCCTTGAAATTCTTTTTTAAAATCAAGGAAGAAAACATTAATATTTCTGCCGGGATAACATCGGGCAGGGCATATGCCGGGTATATAGGAAGCAAGCAGAGAGAGACATATACCGTTTTAGGAAATGCCGTAAATTTAGCTGCAAGATTAATGTCCAAGAGCAAACCCGGCGAGATACTATGTTCTGAAGCATTATTAAAAAAATTACCTTCATCATTTCGCAATATTAAAACGACCACTGAGAAACTAAAAGGGTTTAAAAGTAATGTTCAACTATTCAGCCTTACGAAAGAGATCAGGCTAAACATACCTTCAGACGATTCGCAAATAAAATTCATTGGCCGAACAGAAGAGAAGAGAAAATTAAATGACCGAATAAATAAGATTGAATCAGGTAGATTCGGGGGAGTAGTTACTGTTTATGGGGAGCCCGGTATAGGGAAGACGCGATTAATTAATGAAGTCCTTCAAAATAAAAGCAAAGAGCTGAATATAGTATATTTGAAATCGGATCAATTATTGAAGAAAGGCCTAAACCCCTTTATCAATTATTTTTCACAGAACTTTTTTTCTGATCAAACAGAATCAATTATTGAAAAAGAGAATGAGTTCATTCTACGGATAAATAAATTAACAGAATTTAGCAAAGAGAAAGATGAAGTCACCGCGGCTTTAATTGAAGATTTAAAAGTTCGGCAAAAGTATTTAGGTTTCCTGTTGGATCTATTCACGAATGATCCCTTGCTGAAATCTTCTGATCCGAAAGCAATCTATCAGCAGAGTTTAATAGTAATAAAGGATTATTTCAAAATTTTATCTTTGAATAGACCGTTGATAATATTCTTTGATGATCTGCAATGGATAGATGACGAATCTATCGAAGTCTTCCGGAATTTAGTTCGAAACATTGAAGATTACCCCATCTTAATTATTTTTACATCAAGATACAAGGATGACGGGACGAAACCCGGAATTGATTTCAGTGATGAAGTCTCCTCTTTTGAGATTGAGTTGCTTGATCTTGCTGAGAATGAATCAGAAGAATTCATATTTGAATATTTACCGAGGGATACAGAAAAGAAATTAATTACCAGCATAATAAAAAAAGGTGAATCTAATCCATTTTTCCTGGAACAGATTTGTCTTTATATTATCGAGAACAAAATCATTTCAAAATCAAATAAGACTTTGCATTCAACTGAGCTTGAAATACCCTCTGAGATTAACCAGATTTTAATATCGAGAATAGACAGATTGTCAAGTAAAATGAATGAAATAGTCAAGACAGCTTCTGTCCTGGGCTTGGAATTCGACATAGAAATATTATCAAGAATATTAAAAGGTATCGATCTGAACAGATATCTTGAAATGGGCAAGGATGCGAGGATTTGGAATGAATTATCTCAAATCCAATATATCTTCAGGCATTCGATCATGCGCGATGCAGTCTATCAGATGCAGCTTAATTCACATTTAAAGGAACTTCACAGGTTAACCGGGGAAGCTTTTGAAAAGCACTATTCGAAACGTAAAGATAAGCATGCAGACAAAGCATATCATTTTGAAAAAGCTGAAATGATTAGTAAGGCGGTTAGATATTACCAATTAGCCGGAGAGTATTGCAGTAGTTATTACCGGAACCAGGAAGCGTTGAAATGCTATGAGAAGGTTTTACATTATTCAACTGAAAGACAAAAAAAACTGGAAATCAATCTTAAGATTGCCCGGATTCAATCACTAACAGGTGATTGGCAAAGCGCGGAGAAGAGGTTTAGAAACATTCTGCAGTCAGCAAAAGAAGAGAATTTAAAAAGAATCTATCTTAACTGT
>JAQVHJ010000050.1 GCA_028696285.1 bacterium | reverse complement strand
CCCCAACATTAACTCCTTCAATTATACTCTTAATCATAAACTGAGCACTTTCGACCGATTCGAGAGATGGGCCGCTTATCTTTACCTTTCCATCATCATTAATGTTAATCTTCGCAGATGTTTTTAATGTCATCTCTTTAATTACCTTGCCTGCTGGTCCGATTACCTCTCCTATTCTGTCCTTGGGAATATTCATTATCAGGATTTTAGGGGCATATTCTGATAACTCTTCCCTCGGCGATGCAATTGCTTCCCTCATTTTTGAAAGGATATGAAGCCTACCGTCTTTTGCCTGGTTCAAACCCTTCTCCAAAATTTCCTTTGTTAAACCCTGTATCTTGATATCTAATTGAATTGCGGTAATCCCCTTCTCCGTTCCTGCAACCTTGAAATCCATGTCGCCGAAATGGTCTTCCATCCCCGCAATATCACTTAGCACTTCAAATCGGTTCTCATCTAAAATTAATCCTAGGGCTATTCCCGCAACCGGCAATTTAATTGGAACACCTGCGTCCATAAGAGCTAAACATCCACCGCAGACGGTCGCCATAGATGAAGAGCCATTCGATTCAAGGATCTCCGAAACAATCCTTATTGTATAAGGAAATGCTTCCTCATCCGGTATTATATATGACAACGATCTCTCCGCTAACGCTCCATGACCAATCTCTCTTCTACCCGGACCACGAACCGGCTTGACTTCCCCGACAGAAAATGGCGGGAAGTTATAATGCAGAAGGAAACGCTTCCTTGTTTCAAGATCCAAGCCGTCAATGATCTGCTCATCTTCTGCAGAACCTAAGGTGATTGTTGCCAAAGCCTGTGTCTCTCCCCGCTGGAATAAAGCTGATCCGTGAGTCCTCGGAAGAAAACCGATCATGCTTGATATCTCGCGGATCTCATCCATCTTCCTTCCGTCCGGGCGAGAGTTCTCCTGAAAAATTCTCCGGCGCATTTCATCTTTAAGTTTATTGTAAAAGCAGGTCTTGATATGAAGAGATTTTATCTCTTTATCTTTATCTTCTTCCTTTATCAACTTCTCTTTTAATGAATTGAGGATCTCATCTTCTTTCGCTCCTTGAGCAAGCTTCCCCCTGATTTCAAAAACCTCGGTTATTCTATTGCCTAATTCTGAAACGATTTGTTTCTCGAACTCTTCATCAAACTTCTGTGGCTGATAAACAGCTGTGGGTTTCCCGCACTCGTCCTTTAATTTTAACTGGGCTTCGCAGATCTTCTTAATCTCTTTACTTGCTATTTCAATCGCCTCCAATACAATACTCTCTGAAACACTGTCACCGCCGCCTTCTATCATGGTAACTGAATTTAAACCGCCGGCAACAAATAAATCAAGTTCAAAATCCTGCTTCTCTGTGCCTGCAGGGTTAATTATAAAATTACCCTTGTCATATCCGATTCTGACCGCGCCGACAGGACCGCTGAAAGGAATACCCGATATCATTAATGCAGCAGACGCTCCGTTCAATGCAAGAATGTCGGGAACTCCTTCACTGTCATAAGATAAGACCGATACTATGATTTGAACCTCACGACGGAAATCATCCGGGAACAATGGCCGGATTGACCGGTCTACTATCCTGGCTGAGAGAACCTCCTTCTCACTCGGCTTCCCTTCTCTCTTGAAAAAACCGCCGGGGATCTTACCCGCAGCATATGTCTTTTCATTATACTCAACACTTAACGGGAAAAAATCTATCTCAGGACGTTCACTCTTCCCCATTACCGCTGTTACTAAAACTACGGATTCCTTGTATCGAACCACAACGGCTCCGTCTGCTTGCTTGGCTAACTGGCCGGTTTCAAATATTATCTTGTCTCCGTTAATTTCTTGTTCTATTCTATTCACTACTTTCTCCTTTTTTAAAAAATCCCCGGGTGGTTATTTTTTGTTATTTTCTAATTCCTAATGAAGCAATGACTTTCTTGTACCTGTTCGGATCTTTATCCTTCAGATACTTCAATTGTCTTCTTCTTAATCCGATCATCTTTAAAAGACCGACTCTTGAATGATGATCCTTTTTGTGCACTTTAAGGTGTTCGGTCAGGAGTCTGATCCTTTCCGAAAGAATTGCGATCTGGACCTCCGGAGATCCGGAATCATTCTCATGGATTTGATATTTTTTTATAATATCAAGGTTGTTCTCTTTATCCAACATAGTAACCCCCTATGTGTTTGTAATACGCCCTGTTCCGAAGTAATCGCCGGGGAACGAATTATTCCAGGATAGGGTATCTGTTCATGAAAATTTAACCACCCGGAGAAAATTGAATCCTTTATCTTTTTCGAATCTTAAAATTATTAAAAATTCTCCGTTGCGATGCACCTTGAATATCCCGTCTGATAACCCCTGCTGCTGATACTTTTCAGCTGAAGGGGGAATCCCGTTAAGTAATTTCGGGATATCCGCTTCTTCCACGGCTAAGCCGGGAATATGTAAAAGAGCTTCCGGGGACTGTATCAACCTCTCCCTTATCGTCTCCGGACTGAGTTCCTCAAAATTAATTGAAGATTTAATGTTAAATGACCCGGAAGAAAGGCGTCTTAATTTAATTAAAATGCCTACGGTTCCAAGTCTCCGCGATATGTCACGGCATAAAGAACGGATATATGTTCCCTTAGAACATAATACCCCTAATTTTATATACGGAAATTCATATGTAATTAATTCCAAATTAAATATCTCAACTTCGCAGGACGGAATATAAACCTGCTTCCCGGAACGGGCATATTTATACGCGCTTCTACCGTTGATTTTCTTCGCAGAAAATTGCGGTGGTTCCTGTAAATATCTTCCTGTGAAACCTTTCAGAACTTCAAGTAACTGCTCCTGCGGAATCATCGGCGGAAGCGATTCCGTCTGAACCTGACCTGTTAAGTCAAGCGTATCGGTCTCTATTCCCAGCTGAATCTCTGCTTCATACTCTTTCCGATCTTCGTTAAGGAACCGAATTAATTTCGTCGCCTGATCAATAGCTACGACCAGAACCCCGGTCGCAAACGGATCGAGGGTTCCGGTATGGCCTACTCTTTTAATGCCTGTTAATTTCCTTACCCGAGCCACAATGTCAAAAGAACTTAGATTGATCGGTTTATCAATCGTTATAAATCCGGATAAGTTTATCAATTGATAAACTCTTTTATTTTTAACAGAATCTTCTGTTTAACTTCATCTATCTTTCCGGGGATTGTACAGGCTGCGGCCTGAGGATGGCCTCCGCCGCCAAAAGAAAAAGCGATCTTTGATACGTCTATCTTTGATTTAGACCTCATGCTTACCCTGAAATCTCCCGATTTCATCTGCTTGCAGATAACTGCAACCTTTAAATCCTTTATTAACCTGATAAAATTGATAAATTCTGAAACATCGGTATATTGAGTCTCCGTTTTCAGAAACATCTCATTGTCAAAATGAATTACTGCAATTGAATTATCCTCAAACATCTCTAAGGTAGATAATCCAAGCTCAAGAAGCTTGAATTGATTGAAGGTAAATTGCTCATAAACAATTGAATATATCTCATTAGGCTTTATTTGAAATTTCAATAACTTTGAAACAATGAAATGGCACTTTGCTGTTGAGTTCTCCTGTTTAAAAGACCCGGTATCGGTAAGAATACCGGTATATAAACAGATGGCAATCTCCCGCGTTAATGGATAATTATGATATTCAAACAACTCAAATAAAATCTCCGTAACAGAAGACGATTCCTGGTCAATGAAAGAGAGGTCACCGTAACCATTGTTGCTGTAATGATGATCTATATTTATCACTGTCTTCGCCTTTTCAATTGCATCGGAAAAGAACTTGATCCTCTTTACATCACCGCAGTCAAGGATAATCAGGGTCTCTATGTTCTCCGGTAGTTCCCGTGTTATTTCTATATCACTGACTCCGGGAAGAAACAGATATTCTCTCGGAACAGGATCCGGAAGTACCATTGTAAATTTCTTGTCAAGCTGATGAAGAATTAATCCCATCGCTAATACAGACGCAACAGCATCTCCGTCAGGATTTGTATGCGCAAGGATTATAAAATCAGTTCCATCCTTGATCGCATTCCCTATCTTCAGGAATTTCTCAGTCCTGTTTATCATCTTTCTCGTCCTTTATAATTTCTTTCATCTTATCTTCCATATACCTTGCGTATTTAATGGAAGTATCAATTATAAATTTAATGTGAGGAATCGTTTTCAGAGTCAACCGCTTCATCAGCAGATGAAATATAAAGCCTGAAGAACTTTCCAAGCCGGCAAGGGTCTCTTCTCCATCCTCTTCTTTGAATGTGCTGAAATAAACCTTAGCTAAGCTAAGGTCCTTGGACACTATAACCCTGGTGATCGACATCATCTTTATTCTCGGATCCTTAATATCCCTGCTTAATATCCCGCTTATCTCTTCCTGGAGAAGCTGCTGTAGCCTGTCGATTCGATGTATCTTTTTTTGTGTCATATTATCTCTGTTTTCACTTCCTCTATTGTAACGGTTCCTGTCTTTTCAATTGTATCAATGGTTTTTGAAAGAATCTCGTTTATTACCTTCTTATCATTGGATACGGTCGAAAAGCCTAAACCGGCTCTATAAAAATTATCAAGAGAATCAATTTCACTCACTGAAAGATTAAAGGAATTGCGCAGCCTGTCCTTTAAACTTTTTATTATCCGGCGCTTATCCTTCAAAGAACTTATTTGTATATTGATGCTGAGGTTAACCTCCATTAATCCGACAAACATACCTCTTACATCTCTTGCTTCTCTTTTATCATTTCAAATGCTTCAATAATATCTCCGGATTCAAAATCATTAAACCCCTTCAACTTAATTCCGCATTCATAATCTGATTTAACTTCTCTTACATCATCCTTAATATGCTTAAGTGAATCTATCTTCCCGGTAAATATTTCTTCTTTCTTTCTCAAAACACGCACAGTGCATGACTTTTTAATTACTCCGTCAGTAACATAACATCCGGCGATTGTTCCAAGCTTTGATATCTTGAACAGGTCCCTTACCTCTGCATGACCCGTAACAACCTCTTTCTCTATCGGTGATAACATACCCTGCATTGCAAGCTTAATCTCATCCAGGAGTTCATAGATAATCTCATATTTCCTGATCTGAATTTGAGAACGGTCAGCAAAATCCTGTACAGCTGAATTGACCGGAACTTTAAACGACAGAATGACGGTGTCTTGTGAAGCCTTCGCAAGTTTGACGTCATTATCCGTTACATTCCCGATACTCTTATGGATTATATTGAGCCGGATCTTTTCTGTTGAAAGGTTCTCAAGGGAACTTATAACAGCTTCCTGAGACCCGACAGAATCACACTTTACTATCAGATTTAATATCTTTGTTTCTACACCCTCGGCTGACATGTAAAGATCTTCAAGTGTAAGCTCTTTCTCTCCTTCTCCCGAAGAAGCAACCATGCGTAACTTTTCCTTTCTTTCTTCTACCATCTTTCTTGCGATCTTTTCATTGTCAACGACAAAAAAAGCATCTCCTGGTTCAGAAAGTTCTGTAAATCCAATTAATTCAACCGGAGTAGATGGCGTTGCTGTATTAACCCTCTCGCCTTTATCTGAAAACATCATCTTAACTTTCCCGGTTGTTAATCCGCAGACAAATGAGTCGCCTATCTTTAATTTACCGGAAGTTACTATTAATGTCGCTGTATTTCCAAAATTCTTTTCCTTCTTTGCTTCAATTACAACACCCTTCGCAGGACCGTCCATTACTGCCCTTAAATTTAATCCCTCGGCCTCTACCTGAATCGCCATGATTAAATCATCTAAATGCAGCTTTTTTAATGCTGATATCTCAACACAAGGTGTGCTTCCGCCCCAGGTATCGGGAAGAAGGCCATGTTCAGATAAACCCTGCTTGACTCTGTCAATGTTAGCATTGGGCGCATCTATTTTATTGATTGCAACTATAATTGGAATCCCCGCAGCTTTTGCATGATTGATCGCTTCTATTGTCTGCGGCATTACTCCGTCATCCGCAGCGACAACCAAGACAACTATATCGGTAACCTGTGCGCCTCGGGCGCGGATTGTGGTGAACGCTTCATGGCCGGGAGTATCTAAAAAGACAATCTGGCCGTTGGGTGTAACTAAAACCGAAGCTCCTATTTTCTGGGTTATCTTTCCTATTTCCTTCTCTGCAACACTAGTATTGCGAAGAACATCAAGAAGCGTTGTCTTTCCGTGATCAACATGCCCCATTACTGTTACAATAGGGGCTCTGGGAAGACCGCGTTCCTTTTCAGTTTTCGGCGCGGAGACTTCCGGCTCATTGAATACTTTCTCAACTTCAACGTTAATACCGAATTCAGAGGAAACGAGAACAATCGCATCTTCGTCAAGCTTCTGTGTTATATTTGCAAATGTCCCTAATTCCTTCAGTTTCTTAATCATGTCGCCGGAATCTACGTTTAATAAATCAGCTAATTCCTTAACTGTAATATTCTGAGGAACTTTTATAATATTATCTGTGCCCAACTCTTCCAATTCGTCTTTCTTCTTCTTTTTATATGTTTTCTTCGGCGTTGTTTTTGCGACTATCTCTATCTTCGGGGCCGGGTGCGAAGGCCTGTCTTTTATCGGTGATGTCGAATCCTGTTTACGGGGTTTTTTATACGGCGCTTCTTTCTTTTCTGTAAATCTTACGGGCTTTTGTCCGGGCTTCTTGGCAGGGCTCTTCCCTGTTACTGTTGGCTTTGTTCCCGGTTTCTGCTTCTCTTCCTTGGCTCCTGTTTCTTTCTTTCTGGTCGGGGCGGGGCGCTTCCCTCGAACTGTCGCCGGCTGCTTTTCTTCTGTTTTTCCGGGGACAGATTTTCCTTCTTTCTTTACGGACTTCGCGCCATCTTTCTTTTCAGGCTCCGGTTTCTTGCGTAACGGCTTACGTTTCTGTTCTCGAAGCTTCTGCTCAGGAGTCTTCTTATTTGCTCTTTCTAACTCAATATCACTTAAGATTTTCTTTTTAATGATCTCCGCAGATGCCGTCTCAATTGTATCAAAATTAGTATTCTTCTCAATACCGAAATCCCGCTTCATACGTTTAAGTAAGTCCTTCCCGTCAATCCCTATCTCTTTTGCAAGTTCATAAATCCTAATCCGATGGCCTTCATTTTTTTTCGCCACAGCGCACCTCTTTATTTTTGAAATTAATATCAAATTCTATTCCGAATCACTGTCTTCAAACTCCACGATTTCCTCTTCGGCTTCTTCTGCTTTTGCAGCAGCTGCAGCTGCAGCCGCAGCGGCTTTTTCCTTTTTCTGCTGTTCTATATTCTTAAGTTCTTCCTTGACAAATTTCAGAATATTCTTTGTTGCTTTCTTGCCTATTCCCGGAATCTGAAGGAGCTCTTCTTCTGTTAATTTCGCAAGTTTGTCTAATGAGAAATAGCCCAATTCAATTAATTCACGGGCAGTCTTTTCCCCGACTCCCGGAATACTCATGAAATACTGAAGCCTCTCCTTGCGCGCAAGATTCTCTTCTTCAATTGTCTTTGCAAGCTCCGATTCAGAAATTGCATCTATCTGCCAGTTAAGTAAACGAGATGTAAGCTTAATATTATTCCCTCCGGTTCCTATTACCATTGCAAGTTTATCATCCGCAACAACAATACGTACTCGTTTCTCCTCGGGAAATAACCTGAACGATAGAATCTCAACAGGTTTAAATGCTTCCTTTAAAAATATCTCAACATCTTCCGTCCATTTAAAGACATCTATCTTCTCCTCGCCAAGTTCTTCCTTTATGGATTTTATTCTGGAACCCTTTACTCCGATACAAGCGCCGGCCGGGTCAATCTTCTTGTTCGTTGAACGGACTGCGATCTTTGTACGCTTTCCCGGGATCCGCGCTATCTTAACTATCTCTACCATTCTCTCCTGGATCTCAGGAACCTCCATTTCAAATAATGCCTTAACCAGTTCGGGCATGCTTCTTGATATCTTTATCTCACAGTCACTGGGAGTAAAATTAACCTGGTAAACAAAAACCTTCTTCTTGTCTCCTATTCTGTAACGCTCCCCGGGAATCTGGTCCCTCCTGAAAAGATGACCGACGACATTGCCAAGATCTACTATTACATGTTCATCTTTAACTGATTGAACGGTGCCGGTTACGACTGTGTTTAACTTGCTCTTTTGGAATTCCTTATATAACTTGAGCTGCTCTTTCTTCCGGATTTTGGTTATTAATACCTGCTTGATCTTCCCTACAATTGACCGGGAAAGATCTTCAAGATTCATACGTACAATTATTTCATCTCCGATACTTACATTTTGAAACTTTTGCGCATTCACGAGAGATATCTCAAAAAACTTATTCTCCACCTCTTCAACGACTGTCTTTGTAACAAATATCTCAATACTCCCAAGGTCAAGATTCACTTCTACCGAAACAGGAATGTCGGTCTCTTCCTCCGGCTTCTTTCGGTATGTCTTCCCAATACCCGCAATAATACTGTCCTTGATCGCTTGTATAAAGAATTCCTTGTCAAATTCCTTCTCCCGAACCAACTCTTCAATAGCGTTTAATAGATTTTGTTTCATTCAAACTCTCCCAAAATTCAGTTTAAATTTTAATTTTAACATAATATTAGCATAAAATCAAGCATTATTTATCTTTATTAATAAAGAACGATAATTCATGCTCTGCAAGCTGATATAATAATTTAATGTTCTGCTCTTGAGCTTTCTCTAAAGCGGTTGTAAAACTTTCCTTCGCTTCATCGGTCTTACCCAGTCTCTTCTGAATACTTCCGAGCTTTATATAAACCCAACTATCATTGGGATTAAGGGAAATTGCCTTATTATAATAAAATATCGCGTCATCAAAATTTCCCATTCCTACGCAGGCATCCGCAATATATTCCCTGACACGGCTGTCTTTATTCCCCGTTGAGAGCGCTATTTTCAGTATGCCGTATGCTTCAATGTATTTCTCTAAACGGAGGTAGTTCCTTCCTGCAATAGTTAAGAGTTTTTCATTCTTCGGATATTTCTGGAGACCAAGGAAAAGGATCTCTATCGCCTCCTCCGTCTTCCCGTAATCGGAATAAATTATCCCTGCATATAAATAGGTGTCTAACCTGTCATCTCCGGAGTCCACCGCTTTTTTTATCTGTAGATATGCGGTCGAAATCTTACCTTTTTGATATGCTTCTTTTGCTGAATATAACGAATCTTCTCCAAATCCTAAAACGACAAATAACATCAGTAAAATTATAATAATTCCCGCTCTTTTCATCTTTCTAACCCTCTTTTATTAATTTTTCCAGTTCTTTTTTAAATTCAATCAAGGCTTCTCCTTCCTTTACTGTTTTTAATATCTTTCCTTTTTTAAAGATAACTGCCTTTCCTTTTCCTCCGGCGATCCCTATATCGGCATCTTTCGCTTCACCCGGGCCGTTTACTACGCAGCCCATTACCGCAATCTTGATCGGTTTATCAATTGCTTGAACCATCCTTTCTATCTTTTCTGCTATCTTCTCAACAGGTATCTCGGTTCTGCCGCACGTGGGACATACAATCATTGTCGCGCCCTTCTCCCGAAGTCCGAGCGATTTCAGTATCTCATACCCGGAAATGACCTCCCACACCGGGTCGCCGGCTAAAGATACACGCAATGTATCCCCTATTCCATTATTTAATAAGACACCCAGGCCGACAGAAGACCGGACTGCTCCGGTAAATCTGGTGCCGGCTTCGGTAATTCCTATATGAAGCGGATAATCGGTCTTTGAACTGAGAAGGGTATAGGCTTTAATGGTATCTGTAACACTGGATGATTTTACAGATATTACTAAATTAGAAAATCCCTTTTGTTCAAAAATCTTCAG
>JAQVHJ010000049.1 GCA_028696285.1 bacterium | reverse complement strand
GATTCTTAAATATCTATTTTGAAAAAATCGAAACAATAGAAAAATCCTCTCAAAAACAGACTCTCGTATTTCCTGCCGATTCTCTTCAGAACATGATTGTCGATTTAATGAATGAGTGTATATTCATAATTGAAACAAGTGAAACAATACCTGTAGAAATCTTAGAAGTGAAAAAGGAAGAAGATACATACTCAATCACAATTCTAAAAAAGAGAAGAAACAGCAAAACCGAATTCGGACTCCCTATCAAGGCAGCAACATACCATCAATTGGAAATCAAAACTACCCCAAATTACTTTCTGAGAATCATTTTTGATGTGTAGATAAAAATTCCACTATGAATTGATAACCATCCCGTTTCTCGGGAATGGTTTTCAAAAACTCTATCATCTTTACAGGATCAGAATTGAAATATTCAAATAACTCTGAAAAAATCTTCTGATCTGTTGAATATGTTTTATGCGCAACGATAAACGCATTGTTAAAATCTGTCCTTTCAAGATATCCGGAATAACCTTTATTTTTAAAAGGCAGTTCTTTATACCTGCCGGTCAATTCTTTTATTTTCAAATCTTTTTTTCTCAACTTTTCAGCAGTCGTGATATTCAGAAGATAAATCTCAGATAACTCGTTATCGCAGACATTAATAAAATCAAAAAATAATTTCTGATCTGAATTTAAGTCCATGTAATATTGATATTCTTCCGAGGCCTTGCCGAATGTTTTAATCAGAAAATATTTTGCTGATTCTGAACCTAAAAACTCCGCAACCGATTCATTGAATTCCATCTGGTTTTTTAAAAAGATCGTATTATGAATTCTTTCGTGAATTATTATCTCTGCTAATGTTCCCGCATCGTAATTAAGCATCGGTGAATATATCGGATCTTTAAACCAGCCTAAGGTGCTGAATGCAGAGACAGGCCGAAGAAAAGTATCGTAACCCTTGCTAACCCAGGTTTTCTCTTCCTTTTCCGCCGACTCTTTATCAAAAAAACCAATATAGGGAAATTCGCCGACTACAGGGTATCGCCATTTCACAGGTTTCAAGGATAAAGATGGGGCAACAGTCAGATTCCATGCTATCGGCTTCTTCCCGGTATCATAAATCTTTGAATAAGTATCCTCACCGGAGAGTTTCAATTCGTTCGTACAAAAATCGGAAACCGTTTTTACAAAAAGATACTTCTCTTTCTCCGTGTCAGTTAAATCTTTCTTCTTTAATAATTCATCAAGGCTCTCCCGGTGAGTAATTATATGCAGCTGCTTTTTACCCAATGCAAAATAGTAACCTGGATTATGAACCGGGACCCGTTCAACATTATCTTCAGAATACAAAATGAGATCTGAAAAAATAAAAATAAACAGAGAAAACAATATTAAAATTTTTCTACTTTTGTATGAATTGGTTTTCAACTTCACTCAATTTCTTTAATTGAGGGGTAATATCTATCTTCCAGGAATCATCTTCAAATTTTAAATAAAAAGTTTTTTTACCCCCGTTTTCGATAGTGACAATAACCTTTACATTCTCTTCATCAATCTTTTCCGTCGATTTCAATTTGAAGGAAGGATCATTCTTGTGAATCTCTCCTTCCCTAACCAATTCTTCATAAAAATCCGTTTCATTCTCGTAAACTTGTTTTATTGCCTTCTTCGTATTCCTTGAAAGATGCTTCTGAATGCCTTCAATATCTCCGTTGCTTACAGCCGCATCATAATCCTTAACAACATTAAAATACTTGGATGACTCAGACTTCGAACATGATAAAAATAATATAAATATCAAAAATATAACTGAAATAATATTAAACTTCTTCATAAACTCCTCAATTTAAAAATAAGTATATCATAAAAATAAATACTAGTCAAGCAATATAAATAGTGGAAAGTGGAAGGTGGAGAGTGGATTGTGATAATGGTAGTTTTTACCTCTAGTGGATTCAATTACACTAAGGTTTTATAACTATTTATTTTCTTCTTATTCCCGTAAATCCTGCGACAAGCGAAGTGAAGGCGTCCCGATGTTTCAAGGAAACTATCGGGATTAAATTACATTCACATCTGTTTTCAATTATCAATCGTAATAAACCTGTTCGATAAATGAAAAAATGCTATATTCACATATTATAACCTGACGATATATTTTATTCTTGTGATACGGGCGAAGACCCTTCGCCCCTACATTGCGTATCAAATGTTTATAATACAATTCTTTTGATCTTTCGAATCACGGTTTACGGTTCACAAATCACGATTCATTTATTCTCTTCTTAATCCTTATAATCCCTGTGAAAAAATATTTTACATTCACTGTATTTTTAAGTATCCATTGGTCTCTGGTTCAAAATATTGTTTTTAATTAAAATCAACTAAGTAAGTATTTATCTTTTTCCCTTCAATTCCCTGTTTGTATATCTTTACCTATCTTTTTAATTATTTTGTCTTTTACAAGTCTCGTACAAGTTCCTGTCCATAAAATTCAACACTGTTGAATTTTCAGTAATCAGACCGAGTAATCAGTTCGAGATAAATATCTTTTTTCTCCGTGTTCTCAGTGTATACGTGGTAATAATCACATTCTCTTGCTTTTCAAGTAACGTAAGGTTTTTGGTTCATTATATCATTTTTATCTTAAAATCAACTAAGTAATTCTTAATCTTTTCCCATCCGTTCTATTCAGTTCCCTGTTTATTTATCTTTATCTTTTCTTTTAATTTTTTAGTCTCGTACAAGTCCCTGTCATATTTAAAGGGCGAGGCTCTTTAAATAGTGGAAAGTGGAAGGTGGAGAGTGGATTATGATAATGGTAGTTTTCATCTATTTCTTCATTAATTCTTACCATGTCTCCGGCCCAGCGTAATGAATCATTTTGGAGCATGTTGGTTCATTGTTTCAATTTACACTCAAATTATTGTTAAGTATCCTTCGCTCTAAACACCTGCAACATCATTTATAATGCTATATTCCCAATTTTCAATCTTATATATTCTCTCCGTGACCGCCGTGTTCTCCGTGGTGAAAATATTTTTATTTGCGGTTCACGGACCACGTTTAACCAATCACGATTTATCCCTTTTCATGTCCTTCGTGTCCTTCATGGTAAAAATTCTTTTGTATTTCGGTTCACGGATTACAAATCACGAATCACGATTATTCACTTCATGTTCTTCATGGTTAAAAGTATTTTTGTATTTCGAATCACGATTCACGGTTCACAAATCACAATTTCTTTATTCTCTTCTTAATCCCGTTCATCCCTGTCGAAATTACATTCAATTGCTGTTTATGTATCAGTTGCTCTTTGGTTCCTTATATTGTTCTCATCTTAAAATCAAATAAGTAAATTTTCATCCTTCTGCGTTTCTGTGGTTAATATTCTCTTTCAAGTCTCTTAAAAATCCATGTTTCAAAACTCTTGACAAATCAATTAATTTATGTTATAATTATTTCGATATGTGAAATATTTATTCTGTGAAATATTCATATCACGAAACAGTTTAAAAGAGGTCGATAAACATGGTTAATAAAAAATTCAAGGATTTCGAAACACTGTTACGGGAGATCAACTGGAATGTCACCTTGAAGGGCCGGGAAACATTAAAAAAATTCAATTCGTCAAATACTCAATTGTTATGCATGTCAACATTATTCTTTGCAAAGCAGGAAGAACCAAACCGAGAATTTACAATGGGAGAACTCGCGAAAAATATTGACATGTCTTTCAGCGCAACAACAAATCTTGTCGATCGGCTTGTGGCAAACAATCTGATTGAGCGGAAGCGTTCAGCAAAAGACCGGAGAAAGGTTATTATAAACCTTTCAGAAAATGGGGAGATACTAATTAAACAAGTTATCCTGCTGCGCCAGGAATATTTACAAAAGATCTGCAGGAATATTTCAAGCACAGAGATTGACTCCTTAATTCAGATATTAACTAAACTTTCAGATTTAATGAAAAAAGGTAAATAATGCTTGCAGTTTTAAAATCAATCTATCTTATCTTATTTTCAATTCTTGCAATCTACCTTATTACCAGGAAAAAATTCCCGATAGGTATTACTATTCTCTACTTGTCTTTAAGTATCTTTTTCTATTTGGGAGCGAATTTAAAAATATTGGGAGAAATCTTTTCCTCCACAATAACAAATCTTACGATGTACCGTTTAATGATAATAATTTTCCTAATATTGTTTTTCAGTAAGATTCTGAATGATTTAGGTTTAATGAAATCGGCTGTCGGCTCTCTCGAAAATATCTTTAAAAAGAAATCAGGAATACTTCCTGTCTTTCCCGCTTTGATCGGCCTCCTTCCCATGCCGGGAGGTGCAATGTTCTCAGCGCCAATGGTGAAATCTATCAGTGATAAGATGAATTTACCAAATGAAGATAAAACCTTTATAAATTTCTGGTTCAGGCATATTTGGGAGCCTATTCTTCCCTTGTATCCCGGTTTCATTCTCCAGCTTGAACTTGTTCAGGAAATAACCCGCAGTTCCAATACTATTACAAATATCCTCCTCTGGCAATTCCCAATTACAATTCTTATGTTTTTATCCGGGTACCTGTTTAAGCTAAGATCGTTATCTTCACATTCAACTGAAAATAATAATTCCGGAAAGATCTTTAATAGATATAAAAACCTTGTTATTAATATCTGGCCTATTATTCTTTTGATAGTTGCGGTTATATTGTTGAGAAAACTGGAATTTACACTTATTATTGCGTCATGTATCATTTTAGTTATCCTTGTCTATTTTAAAAGATTGGACAGGGATATGATTTTCAATACGCTTAAAACTTCATTTTCATTCCCAATCACTCTGTTAATCTTTTCTGTTTTCTTTTTTCAGAATACAATGAGTCTCACAGGAATATTGGAAAATTTTTCAACAATTTTAAATTCAAGCGGAATTCCTATTCAGGTCATTGTTTTTATTTTGCCGTTTATTGTTGGATTTTTGTCAGGATTAACTATTACTTACATTGCCATTTCCTTCCCTTTAATACTCCCGTTCATTTCCACGCCTGACATTCAATATAATCTTGTTGCATTAGGATTTATGGGGGGATATTTCGGGGTCTTACTCTCTCCTGTTCATTTGTGTCTCGTCCTCACAAATGAATATTTTCAGAGTAATCTGAGTAAGGTTTATTTTCTTATGCTTAAGTCATTAATAATTGTTTTTTTATATGGAATTTTAATCAGTTTTTTATAGAAGGAGGAAAAGATGTCAAAGGTTAAAGGGGGAACGATAAAATCAAGAATAGATTTTATAAAAGAAAATTACGGGGAAGAAGGGTTAAATCTCCTGCTTTCAGCGTTTTCAAAAGAAGATCAGAAGATTCTTACGGGAATCTTACTTTATTCTTCATGGTATTCATTTGAATTGTATGAGCATCTGGATAAGGTGATCCATGAAAAATTAGCGCCTGTTGACAAGAAAATTTATGAGAAACTCGGGGCATACTCTGCAAGGGTTCATTTAAATTCTATCTACAAATTCTACTTGAAAAATAATGACCCTCTCGCATTTTGTAAAGGGTTCAATAATATCTTCAGAAGTTACTACGATTCCGGAAAAGTAGAGATTGAAGAAGTTTCACCTAACCAGGTCATGTTCAGAATCTATGACTTTGCATCTCCAAGTAGACAGGATTGTGACAGTAACGTCGGTTATATAAGGGAAGCTCTCTCTCTCTGCGGTGCAAAGAATCCACGAGTCTTTGAAACTAAATGCCGGGTAAAGGGCGATAATTTCTGTGAGATTGCTGCTAGTTGGGAGTAGAATGAAAACAATTCGCACAATTATTTCTGAATATTTAGAGCATTTGAAACTTTTCAAATCTAATGCTAAATATTATTTATTATCTGCATTTATTATGAATCTATCCTTGACAGGATTCAGCTTACTTTTTAATCTTTTCCTGAAAGAATTAGATCTTTCCGAAACTGTCATCGGGTACAGGTTGTCAATCTTTTCCCTGGGTTCCCTGATCATTGCAATTCCGGCAACTCTTTCCGCTAAAAGAAGAGATTTTAGTTCGATTTTTTCTACATCAATTATTATCCTTGCTATCACATCCTTGTCTCAGGTATTTTTTACGCAAATAGGCTCCTTGATGACAGCAGTCTTAATCAGTGGCATGTTCTCAACATACTATTCAGTGGCTGTAGCTCCATTCATTATGAGAAACTCTTCAAAGAAGGAGAGAACTTATCTCTTCAGTTTAAATTATGCAAATGTCCTCGCAGCGGGAATCTTTGGAAATATAATTGCCGGATATCTACCGGGTTTCTTCTTGAAACTTAAATTCCCCATCGTCGAATCATATAAATTCTCTCTCATGCTGATGGCTGTATCTTCTCTATTAGCATTAATATTTGTTCATAAGACAAAAGAAGACCGAGTTCCTGATAAAAAGGCAAAATTAAACGATCTTTTTAAAATTAAAGATCCGATGCTCCTGTTGAAGGTTACTCTCCCCTCCTTCATTGTCGGAATGGGGGCAGGTTTAATTATTCCGTTTATGAACCTATATTTTAAAAATAAAATACATCTTACTGTTGACAAAATAGGGATAATCTTTTCTATCGCGCAAATTTTCATGTTCCTGGGCATCTTATTCGGACCGCCTCTGGCAAAAAAATTCGGGAAAATCCGTACCGTTGTCATTACTCAATTTCTATCAATTCCTTTCATGCTCATACTTGCCTTTATGGAGCAATATATTCTTGTTGCTATTGCCTTCTGCATGAGAGCAGCTCTGATGAACATGGCTCAGCCGCTGACAACAAATTTCGCAATGGAGATGGTCCCTGAAAAGGAACATGAGATTACAAACAGTACTTTATCTGTCGCCTGGACTTTTTCATGGACTATTAGCACTGCTATAGGCGGAAACTTGATTGAGAAAGGAGGATTTACTCTACCCCTGGTAATCGCCGCGTTATTATATGTAATTTCAAGCATATTATATTTTATATTTTTCTTTAGAACCGAAAAAATAAATGAGGAATTGGAATGGTCTGGAAATTGATTCTTGCGTTTACAGTAGTACCTGTTATTGAATTATATATCCTAATGAAGTTGTCCGTGATTATCGGGGCTGAATACACAATCCTAATAATTCTCATTACAGGTATTTCAGGGGGGATCCTTGCAAAATCACAAGGGATAAATGCCTTAAAGAAAATCAGAACTGAAATTTCCACTGGCAATATCCCGACTGAAGAATTAATGGATGGCGTACTGATCCTTGCAGGAGGATTACTCCTCCTTACCCCCGGTATTATTACAGATATTACAGGATTCCTGCTCCTAATCCCGGTCACAAGAAAACCTCTCAAGGAATTCATTAAAAAGAGAATCAAAAAAGTAATTGAAAAAAATTCGATTACAATAGATTATTCCGAATAACTTTGGCAGGAAAACTTACCTCTTCAACTGTTGTTATCAGAAGTATCTCTATCTCAAATATTGAATAATAAATTAAATTATCCGCTTCTAAATCAAAAAGACGGTCAATCACACGGAAAATATTTGTCTTGGTAAAATTGAAATCAAGAAGATTATCCAAGGGTAAGCTGGGAGTATATGTAAATGGTAATGATACAAAATATACTCGTTTTGATTTCTTTACATCGGCGGGAACTTTTTCAATATACACAGATTTTAAATACTTTTCCAAGTCCCTTTTGAGCTTGCTTTTATCATTCTCGATCGAATACTTCCCGTAAAAAAATTCATTCAAGACATTAGAATGGTCATAAGACGCTAACTTCTGGGTAATTCTTAAACTCTTCTCCCGTAGTAAACTGGCTGTTTCTATGTTTATCAAAAAAAAGTCGTTAGATGAAGTCTTAAGGATTTTAAATAGACTTATAACCTTCTTCTGAATCTTCTTCTCCCAGTCATTCGAGTCGGTCTTGAAAAATATCCCTGTTTTATTTATTAACTGTCCGTCAACCTCAAGGGTAAAATGAATCTTCTTTAAATCAGTGATATAATTGAAACAGATGTTGTCGTCATCAACAATCTCATGTATATATTCCATTATTTCATAAACCGCAAGCTTCGATTCATTTATGAAATATTTCTTCCGGAACTTCTCCGGTGAAACAGAGACATTGAATAACTCCAGGAAAAATATCCCGAGATCAGGCTGATTTATTTCTTTCTTCTTTTTCACTTTTCTCCAATACCTTCATGAAATTTTCAGGTAACCGGATAATCTTGCCATCCTTATTCAGGAACGTATGCTTAGTCCATCCTTTTACCAAAACCTTCTTCTTGCTCTTCTCAATTATTGTGTACTCAAATATAATACTGACTTTCGTCCGTTCCTTCATCGTCGTCATTATATAAATCTGGTCATCATACTGCGCAGGATGAATGTACTTGCAGTATGCCTCAACAACCGGTATGAATACTCCGGCATCCTCCATCTCCTTATATGAAATGCCAAGACTCCGGAGAAACTCTGTCCGACCGACTTCAAACCACCATAAATATTTCGAGTGGTGGACCACACCCATCTTATCCGTCTCTACATAACGGACGCGTTCTTCCTTCTTCATAATAAACTTGTTTTATAGGTTAAAAATACTCCTTTATAAAAACCATCATGACTGCTGATACCGATTGCAAAATCCAATTGGAGATCATTCGTGATCCATGTCTTAATAGTAAAGTCATACTCCTCTGCCGTATTGTAATCAGCATGTTCAAAATGATAAAGCAGATATAAAAGAGCAAAATCCATTTTATATATTATTCTATCAAAAATTCGTCCATAAATCAACCCAAAACTTAACCTGTCAATCATTGCAGGGTTTGGCTTGAAAATGAAATTATCCAAGGTCGGTTCTTCCAAAAGATTGAAGAATGAATAATTCTCCGCATAATCCTTCTTCGAACCATGCCCGAGAAATTCAGCTGTGATCTTAAATCTATTCTTATCCGTGATCGGTTTTGCAAGAATAAAACCATACCTGAATAAATAATCCTTTAATGCATATCCGTAGTAATCACCTTCCTGCAGGCAATATGCAAAGTTTATTTCAGAACCTTCATGCAAGCGGAAGACTGAATTAAATCCGAAAATATCTACATCACTCCCTAACCTCCCGCTTCCTGCGTCGGTTAATTTAAAGAAGTAAATACTGCTGAGTGAAGTAAATACTTCTGTATGCTGTTCAGGAATAATCACTTCTGCTTCCGGGGGACAATAATATTTACATTGCATATATTCAATACATAACTCCCCGCCTTGCAGATCTATATCGTCGTTATAATTGATATCTGCTTCAATATACTTCCCTTCATATGCCATTATCTGGTACCAGTTTAAATAAAAATCTAGATAATTTATGTCATTCTTTCCTAAGGAATATCCTCTTTGATATCCGGCAATGCCGGCATAGACCCTGTTCTCAAAGAATAAAGGAAAACTTAATAACGTCTTCCCGCCTTTAATAAATATTACATTTCTCCTTAAGCAATGAGAAGCTATATCATATTGGATTTCAACATTTGCCTGCTTCATTTTCAATGTCGGTGAATAATCATCAGACCAAACCTCAAATTCCCTTCGGTCTTTATCAGAAACTGTTCCTAATTCAAACATATATTTAATATAAAAATTTTTATAACTCTCAATCCCATTCCCGGTAAGCGATAGAGAATTCTCCCAATATCCCATAGTCCCTTCCTTCCACCACCAGTAACCTTTCTCAAGGTACTCAGGTTGATCGGGAAGATCTCCATAATTACCCTTTACATTATATTCAAACCATAATTCAAAATTTGGACTCTTCTGACTGAATGAAAAGGTCTGCAATGAAAATAAAATCAACAATGTTAAACTAAGGAAAAAATAAAATATCTCTAGTCTCTTCACTGTAAATTCCTATTCCGTTATTTGTTCCGAACC
>JAQVHJ010000048.1 GCA_028696285.1 bacterium | reverse complement strand
TCAGAATTCAATCGCGTATTGGCATTACAGTTATACGTTTCAATTCTGTAGAAATATGTAATCCCGTTTGTAAGACCGGAATCGGAATATGTACTTGTAGTAAGACCTGTAGCAATTCTATTACCTGCGGCCGGTGTAAATCCGGTTGTTGTTGCTCTATAAACAGCATATTCAACTGTACCCGGATTTTCGGCATCGGTTGCATCATCCCAGTTAAGTTCCAACGCTCCGCCGGTCTGGGGATCGGTAACAACTAAATTTGCATCACCTGAAACTGCCCAATCAGGGGCAGTTACATCAGAAGTATTGCATGATGCAAAAACGATATCACCTGCATTTCTCGGATTCAACCTGTAGTACCCGAAAGCATAAAGAATAACACCCGTGATCTGGTCTATCTGCTGGCCATTTGTTACGGTTGCAGCGTAGAATGTATCATCCACTCCTAAATGTAAAGTACCCCCCTGATCCTTAATACGCCAGTATCCAAACGCGCTCGTGGGTGAACTTACTTCAACGTCATATAAAGTAACCAGAACCCCTTCATAAGATTCAGTCGTAACATTACATGCTGCGCCCCATTCTCCGCTCCCGCCGATAGTTTCAACGGTTGTCGGGTACGGGCCGGGAACTGTATTTCCTGTTGAGTTTACGGTATATCCTGTTAAGGAAGTGATCTCAGTCAAACCGTTATACTCAGAAACAGTACCGGTAATTGTGATCTCATCACCCAATGAAGGATTATTCGTAGAATTCCAGATATAAACTCCGTGCCATGGCCCGGATGATTCAGCTATTACATAAGAATTAGATGTCTTCTGCGCAGTAACAATACCTGTTACTGTAACTAAATTTGTATTCTCAGGTGAATCATAACACCCCGCACCCACTGTAGTTGTATACTGAACATCATAAATAGTTAATGATGCCGGGGCAGTTGGTGTTCCTGAGCCTTCATCTGTATTGTACCTTGTATTCGCATTGCAGTTATAGGTTTCAATCCGGTAATAATACGGTGTTCCGTTTGTTAATCCTGAATCGGAATATGCGCTTGTAGTAAGAGCTGTCGCAATTCGATTGCTTACCCCGGGAACAAATCCTGTGGAAGTATCACGATATACTGCATATTTAACGGTACCCGGATTCTCTGTATCGGATGCATCATCCCAATTAAGATTTAAATCCCCGTCTGTTCCGGGATTGGTTACGATAAGATTCGCATCACCTGAGACTGCCCAGTCAGGGGCTGTTACATCACCTGTATCACAGCCGGCGCATGTCATTGTATGTGAACCTAAATTAGTATAAACGACAGGAGCAGTTCCATCCCATTCAGTTGCAGGATCAAATGCATCGCTGCCATTGGAATCTCCGGCAATAACAGTACTTTTTCTAACCAATGTTGCATCTTCTGTCATTGTCGGTGATGTCCCCCAATGAGTTCCGGGATCAAATCCAATCTGTCCTATCACATCAACATAAGTTGAAGTGGAAATTTTATATAAGGCAAACGCATCGTCCCCGTTGAAATTCACAGCGGACATTGAAATCCCTGAAGGATATTGTGAAGAACTTGAATTCTTATAAACTACAACCGAATCATTTGGCAAGCTGCCTGAAAGTGTATTTGTTGTAGTAGGTGTTCCGGAACCATTCGCATATAAAATAATCTGATAGTTACTCAAATCAACAGAAGCACCTGTACCATTATAAATTTCGATATATTTCTCACTTCCTGATTCAATATATTCAGAAATAATCAGGTCGGTCGCGCAGCCGCTCCCGCTCCCGCCGCCTGTGGGAACTGCATATACCTGGTTTGAATTGCTGCTTAACGGAGGAAGTTTTGCTGTATCATAATTCTGAACAACATAATAATATGTAACACCATTTGTTAAACCTGTATGTGTATAAGAAGTTGCTGTTGTTGAAGTAATTAATGTGTATGGTCCTTCATCAAATGTTGAATAATAAATCCTGTATTCATCTGAACCGGAAACTGAACTCCAGGATAAGGAAACTTCAGTATCTCCGGTAATGGGGCTGTTTAAGGTAGGAGCCTGTGCGGGATCTGTAGGAATTGCATGCTCTTCATCTGTGTTTGTTGTTTGAAGCCCCGCGCAGTTATACGCCTGGACAGTATAATAATAAGTTGTTCCAACAGTTAAACCGGAATCATTATAAGATAATGCTGTTAAACTGGTTACAATTAAATTCCCGGAGCCGGGAGTAAAGTTTGGAGTGGTTGTCCTGTAAAGTGCATACATAACACTATCCGGGTTCTGGAGGTCATCTGCCTGAGCCCAGGAAATGTTCAAGCCACCGCCATTCTCAAGGTCCGCTACAGAGATGGACGAACTGCCGCCCTGGAAAACAGGCGCAGTTGCATCACCTGTATCACAACCCCCGCTTCCACAATCCATTGTATGAGAATTCAAATATGAAATTGTATCTTGAGCATAAGCATCCCATTCAGTTGCAGGATCAAATGCGTCTGCTCCGTTTGAATCACCGGCAGTAATTGAACTCTTTCGTACCAATGTATGGTTAACAGTTGTTATTGGTTCTGTTCCCCAATAAGAGCCTGGATCTGTTCCAATCTGACCTATTATATCAATATTGTTAGTACCGTCAAATAATGCGATTGCATCATCTCCATTATGAGTTAAGGAACCTGAGGTTTGGTCTGCTAAGGCTAAAATCTCAGGACTTGCACCGGAGTTTGCTAAAATATAAACATCTCCATCTGCTAAAGGACCTCCGGTTAACGTTATTGAGGTTGGGGTTGATGATCCATTTGCATAAACACGTACAGCATAACCAGTTAAAGTAACAGAAGAACCGGTCCCATTATAAATCTCAATTACTTTATTATTCCCGCCGCCTTCAATATATTCAGAAATAATAAGTGTCAATGCGCAGGGACCGCCTCCTCCGGCTGTGGGGACTGCACTGACTTCATCAGCAAGGTTATTATACCTTGTCAGGGGAACACAGTTCTCTGCAGAAACACGGTAGTAATATGTTGTCCCGTTTGTCAGTCCTGTATCCGTATATTGTGAACTGGTTAATCCTTGTGTAATACGATTTGTAGTTCCGGGAGTAAATCCCTGTGTCAAACTTCTGTAAACCGAATATGTAACGCTCGGATTCTGCGCATCTGTCGCATCATCCCAATCAAGGGCAACAACTGTATTCCCGGGATTTGCCATTACATTTGCATCTCCGGAAACAGTCCAATCCGGGGCAGTTGCATCACCTGTGTCGCAGCTTCCTTCCAGTAACCAGGACATACCGTTAATAAATGCTGTATCATCATTGGCTTCATTCCACCCGTCATATAACTCATCCCCGGAATAACCGGTTCCGTCATCGGCCGGAGAAGAATCACCTACTGCGCAGACCTTCCCTGAACCATACTCTGCTGTTGCAAACATTACATAATTATGACTTGAATCATACCAAATATGACCGGTCGCTGTCGAGTTATTTCCGGTATTTAATGTAACTGTAGTCCCGCCATGAAATGCAAAACTATTGACATCCCCATTCGGGCCGCGGGTAATAGGATCTCCCGCATCCGTCGAAACCCTGGTTGATGTATAGGTAATATTATTATATGATTCACCGCTGCCTTGAAAATGAAGGCCAAAATATGTCTCACTCCCCAGATCATTCCAAATCTCAACTGAATCCCAACCGCTGCCATTTCTGTCCGAACCGTAATGATCCGCAACCATGAATAAGCCCCCACCTGCATTGACAAAATTTAAAATAGCTGTCTTTTCACCGGAGGTGAACTGATTCTGAGGCTCACATACGACAAAAACATCATAATTTGATAAGTCGTATGGATTTGAACCGTTTCCGTATGTAATTCCGTAAGTCGTTGTCAATGTATGGCATGTGTGCCCCTGCAGATACATAGCATAACCCCAGGCAGAGATTGCACCCGCCCAGTCATCTTCTGCTGTGGGATTTGTAGGATATGGTATAGGGTAATTAGTGTCAATAACCCAGTCAGCATTACCCGCGCGCTCATCCTTCGTGTAGTCAAAAAGGATCTTCGCTCCATCTACCTGCTGTAAAAACAGACATGTCAAGATTAAAATGGAAAGGATAAAGAGTTTCTTCATTAAAATCCTCCGGATTTTTTAATTTAGTAAACCCTTTATATTCTTCTTTCTAAAACTCCCTCGAACATAAAGGATAATTATAGTGCAAAAATTATTCCAATAACTGAATTAGGTGAAATAGCCCAATAAAAGGCAAATTACTCCAGTTAATTTTTTCAAGTTTTTACAGATATCTTCAACTAATTGAAAAAAGGAAAGAGCACTTTCTCACAAAAGAGAAAAATGCTTCTTCGGAGAAGAGAATTGACAAATTCTCCTACAAAGCGGATAGTATAACATATAATAATATAAAAGTCAAGAAAAAATATACCGGGACGGTCCTTTTTTTTACTTTTTTTATTTTAAAGGCAAGAAAATGACAACAATCCCCCACTTTACATCTTTTCTATTGCCTTGATTGGTTAGAAAGCAATATTTTATACCAAGTTAATTATCAACATATAATCAAATTTCCCACTTCACACTAAATATCTCTGTTAAAATCTGAAAGAAGGACCGTCCCATTATTGAAGTTTTCTCAATTCATAACCGGTAAATTTTATTATCTCTTCTCCATTCTTTTGGATAACTTTCAGGGTATCGCCTTTATTTCGTCCTAAGCCGGCTGTTATGGCTTCGTTGTCATTTAGTATTTTTAATGGCTGCATTCCTCCCAGCATCAGGTATCCGTCTTTTTCGATAATTGACAGCATTCCCTGAATATCATTCAAGATTCCTTCATCCTCTGCAAGGTTAATAATCTCATACTTTCCTATTCTTCCTTTCCATTTTTCGGAGATTGGGGCGGGAGGATCAATTTTTAAAGCTATTAGAATTTCTTGTTTTCCAGCTTTTTGGATTATTCCTGTCCTTCCTTGTATCTCAATAAATTTAAACGCCTGATTAGAAGGAAGCTTTTTCTTAAATATCTTCATAACGACTAAATTTAAGTCAAAATAACCTGTTTCATTTTGTTTTAATTCGATTTTTATTTTACCAAGAGCAATGAATAATTTTCCATTAATTTCTTCAATTTTCAATGCACCCATTGAAGGATGAATAGCATAATATCCGGCTAAATCTTTTATTTCTTCATTATTAAATATTTTTGATGTAGTTTTGGGGAGTTCCTCAGGTTTTTCCGGTTCTTTAATTCCTTCTTTTGCCTGGAGGAAAAGTTTTAAGGCAGTAGAAGCAGCACTGTAAACCAAGCTTGTTCCCTCGGGAGAGTTTGTCATAGTAACAACACCAAGTTCATGTTCGGGAAGAATTAATAAATTTGCTCTGAAATCATCCCAAGCACCATCGTGCATATATATTAATCCGGCATATTCTTCCATTGACCTGTCAAAGAACCACCCCAACCCCATTTCATAACCCAGATCCAACTCTATTCCTTCATTCTGCTTAGTCCACATCTTTTCAAGGGTTTCAGGTTTTATAACAGAATTATCTTTATAACTTCCTTTATTCAGGATGGTGATAATAAACTTACTCATATCCTCCGCATTCGAATAAAGCAATCCTGCAGGAACAGCATATGTCAAATATTGCTTTACAGGTTCTCCGTTAATATAACCCTTTGCATATAATTTTTCCATATCCCCATTCAGTTTAAATCCGGAATTCTCCATCTCCATCTTTTTAAAAAGATTCTTATCGGTATAAGATATAAAGTCTTCCTGGCTCACAACTTCTACCAATCTTCCCAGCAGGCTTATTGCATGATTAGAATAAGAAAAGATCATATTCGGCGGAAAAGCCGTGTACTCATTCTGCAGTTCAATTACCAGATTTTCAAATGAAATCGGTGACATCGCCATCATATCCTTCAACCTGTCTGAAGGGAGACCGGAATGATGTGTCATAATATTCCTCGGAGTAATCGGGTCGGAATTCTCGTACCTGGTTTTGATTGAGAACTCTTTAATATAAGTATTTAAAGGTTTATCTATATCAATCTTTCCCTGCTCTTCCAGCTGCATGACAGATGTTGCGGTAAATAATTTTGAAATTGATCCCATTCTGAAAAGAGTTTTTTCCGTAACAGGAATTTTATTTTCCTTATCAGCATATCCGTACCCTTTCATGAAAATAACTTTATCACCGCTGACAACTGCAATGCTGAACCCAATAACCTTTTGGGATTTCATTTTTCCGGAGATATATTCATCAAGTGATTTTGAAGCCTGTTCAAAATCATTCTTTTGAATTTCAGGCATCTCAAATTTCTTACCGCCGGTACAACTTGTTAACAAAAGAACTATAAGGAAAAATACAAGCATAGATAAATGTCTTCTCATCTTCACTCTCCTAATTTAATTTTTTCGACAGTTTATTAACAATTAATCAAAATTTTTCAATTCAATCCGTGCTAAAGCCAGGTTTTCATTCTTTTCATTATAAACAGAAAAGTACAAGAAAACCTTTCCGGAAGGATCTTGAAATACAAATGGATATGGGATGGATGTCATTGAATATTTTTGATTGATATTTTTAATTTCAGGGTACTGGAGAACAGGATAAGGTTTTGACCAGTTTTCTCCATCCTTTGAATCAGATGCAAATATACAAGAGATATCCTTGTTGTAGAATTTGAAATAGAATGAATATGAAAAAAGCATAGTCTGCGTCCCATTTTCATTCTTCATAATTGAAGGAGAGAATAACCAGCTTTGGTGATTAGGGTCATGAAATAAATCATTTTCTGAAAATATTATTCTCCTGTCATTCCAATGTTTACCATCTTCACTTTCCACAGAAGCAATGAATGTCTCCTGATTCTCAGGAATCTTTTTATATGCCTTACCCCCGACATAATACATAATATATTTATTTTCATTTTTACATACAAATGGTGTTCTTACATTTCTCCCGTCAAAATCATTGTAATTACCTGTTCCTGTTAATACAGTTAACGGGGATTTAATATCTACCCCCTTTGTGGACTCAGATAAAGCGATATAATGCGCCCATTGATTAAGAATATCAATATAATATCCGGAAAAATAAATTTTATATTTATCTCCTTCAAATATAACACAGGGACTGTAAAAGATATTGTAATCATAACATTCAAGAAGCAATTTAATATTTTCCCAATGAACACCATCCTTACTGTCTGCATAACCTATACTGAAATAATTCCTATTATCAACCGGACCTCTTCTTCCTGTAAACCACATACGGTACATTCCTTCATCAAAAAGAATGAAACAACCAGCAGGTCCCTTGCTGTTCCAGCTATCGTTAGTTTTTTCCATTACAATCTCGAATGTATCAAAATCCGGTTGAAATTCTGAAAAGGCAGGGGTACAAATTATTAAAAAGATTGATAGTGAAATAATTCCTATTCCAGAAATTTTCACATTTTTACTCCTTCTCTCTAAAATATCTGTTTCCAGTATAACAAAAAGAGTTCATGAAGTCAAGATATTTTTAGCAGATAATCATGTCTTTCTTTTTGAAGTTAAATAAACTATTTTACACTACAAAAGATAATCTGCTATTGACTATTTTTTTTAAATATGATATTATAAATCCATGGAAAAAGTATCTCAATCTAAAAAGCGTTTATTTTTTTGCTTGATCTTAATTATATTAATCCTGGTAATTTTCGAATTACTGACAAGAATTCTGATAAACTTCTCGCCTTTTCTTCAGAACTTAAATCCCCCATTAATGATAGAAGATCCGGTTCTTGAACACAGACATATACCAGGCATTAAGACAATTTCAGTCTCTCCCTGCGGTGAGTACCGGGTAAAAGTCACTGTTAACCAAAATGGACTCCGCGATAGAGACATCCCATATCATAAAGAAAAGGTGGAAAAGAGAATATTAATTTTAGGAGATTCATTCCCCGAAGGGATCCAGGTTTTAAGCGAAGAAACTTATCCGAAGGTGTTAGAATCTCTTATTCAGGAAAAAGAATCAAATCATAAATATACCGTAATTAATGCAGGAGTGGCCGGATATTCCACTATACATGAATATCTTTTTCTAAAGACTGAAACAATTAAATATGATCCTGATATAATTATTCTTTCCTTTTTTATGAATGATGTTTCTGAAAACCACCGTTTCCGAAATCTCTTTCAGTTCTCTTCTTCAGGAGAACCTGTAAAAGTAAAAGAATCAACATCTAAAACAAAAATTATCCCTCTTCCATTAAAATTATTTTTAAAAAAACACTCACGTTTAATGGTAGTTATTTCCAAGTTATATTACCTTCTTCAGGGTTCAAGGAAATCGGAATTAACAAAAGACAGGATTGGTAATTTACAGTATGACCGGTTTGCTATTAACAGGATTGAACAATGCAATAATTATGATGAAGATTGGAAGTTTACTCTTGATTTAATTAATAGGATAAATGAAATTTCCAAGATGCATAAGAGTAAATTTATTCTCTTAATCATCCCTTTAGGCGCACAAGTAAGTCCTGATGAATGGGAAGATGTGAATAAATTCGAGAAACTATCATATGAGACTATGTCTGATTATCCCCAAATAATTCTTAATAAATTCTGTTCAGAAAATAATATTCATTGTATTGATTTGCTTCCTTCCTTCAAAAATAACCATAATGAAATTTTATATTTCCATAATAATGGTCACTTTAACCCGAAAGGACATTCAAAAACAGCAGAGATTATTCTAGATTATTTATTAATTAACAAATTACTTTAAATTATTTTCAACCAGCTTTTGAATCTCTTCAAACCGTTTATCCCAAGTATTATTCCTTGCAAATTCTAACTGAGCTTCGGGATTGGCAGCGATTTCACCTTTAAACACCTTTTCCATAAGTAACTCAAATTCAGAAGGATTTGTAGCTATGAAGGCATTCTCGGGATATTGCATTATTTCATCTATATTCGTTGAAATAATTATCTTCCCGGTCGCAGCATATTCAAAAAATTTCAATGGACTCACACAATCAGTCCATTCATTCTTATTTAATGGAATTAAGCATGCATCACATCCTTTTATATATGCCGGGAGTTCTTTCTGCTCAATGAATCCAAGTGAAAATACATTCGGTAAACTTAAGAAATCTTCAAGTTCCTTCTTCTTGAAATCCTTCTTCATTATTTCACCGATCTGGATAAAACTCCATTCAGGATGCCTGCTGAAAATTTCAAAGAGTATCTTAAGATTTGTCTTTGCATTAAGATACCCCAAATGAAGGAATTTCTTCCCCGGAATTTTTTCAATATCCTCATGAACTTTTATCTCGTCAGAATTTACTTTCAGAAATAAATCAGTTTCAGCAGCATTGGGAATATAGAATGTATTTTGATTTAATTCCTTTTTTGCTCTATAAATTTTTTTCGAAGTACAAATAATCAAATCCGATTTTTTCCCAAGGTCATACTCAATTTGATCAATAATTTTCTTTTTTCTTCCGGTTGAATTAGCTGAGAAACAATCAACACAATGATAAAAGAAAAGGCTTTCATTTAGTTTCCCGACTAAATTCCCGGAATTAGGAAAAAAGCACCAGATTATCGGATTTTTAAATCCAAGTTTTTTACTCCAGCGCTTGATTCTCAGGCGCATCATTAACTGACTGATATTATCCATAAACCTGAGATAATATCTTGCGGGTTTCAGTAAGAAGGGGGCTTTACCCCATAGATTCTCCTTAATTTTATAAATTCCTTTGAATGAGTTTATTACGAATCTAAAATACGATGGATATTTTATTAGATGCTCGATACTAAATTGCCGGCCAATATACAGGACTCTATTTTTTCGGGAGAGTCTTAAAGCCATCTGGTGCATAATTTGCACCGATTCATCCCAATCCATCGTTGAAATTATAATTATGTCCTTATTCTCAAGCATGGCAATCCCTATAAATAACCCAGGTTTAGATC